>JBFXII010000228.1:0-5562 GCA_050176095.1 Desulfomonilaceae bacterium | reverse complement strand
GTTGGGTTGACTCTTTACAAGCTTGACGCAATCATGGACGGTCGACTCGATGACGTCATCGATCCGCTGATCGTCTTCTTCCAGGCCGAGGCGCTTAAGTCTAGCAGCCAGAATTAAGTCTGACGTATTCCCCCTGAAATCTAGATATCCAAGCGTCAAACTTAGGCACAAAAAGCTTTCATAGAATAATGCCGATCAATAGCATAGATATAAACTGTGATCTGGGTGAAAGCTTTGGAGCTTACAACCTTGGTCTGGATTCCGAAGTCATGAAATACATTTCTTCGGCGAATATTGCTTGTGGGTGGCATGCCGGAGACTCAGTGGTTATGGGAAACACGGTGGAACTCGCGGCAGTCTATGGAGTTTCCATAGGCGCTCATCCCGGGTATCCTGATTTGGTAGGTTTCGGACGAAGACATATGGAATGTAGCCCGTTCGAAATAAAATCATACGTAACCTATCAAATCGGGGCGCTTAATGCGTTTTGCGTCAGCCATTCTGTGGAAATGCGACATGTAAAACCTCATGGAGCCCTCTATTCGAAAGCAATGATTGATGAAAAAGTGGCCCATGCAATCTGCGAAGCGGTCGCGAGTCTAAATCACAAATTGAGCCTATTCGCCCTAGCAGGCCAGAAGGGGGATCAGTTAGAAAAAATTGCATCAGGATACGGATTGCGGGTTTTCAGAGAGGCGTTTCCGGATCGGCAATATCTTCCCGATGGGGCTCTTGTCCCTCGAACTCAGCCCGAAGCAACCTTAACTGACCCGCAGGAAGTCATGGATCAAGCATTAGAGATGGCTATTGACCGCAAAGTTCGTACGATTAATGGAACAGCTATCGAAATTGAGGTTCACACATTATGTGTCCACGGTGACAATCAATCAGCCCTGAGTATTGTTAAGTTGCTTCGAAACGGATTGGAAAAAGAGGGTTTACGCATACAGGCTCCTCATCTAAGTGTTAATTGACGAATATGTCACATGCTTTTTGATTGCCCAAAGTTTAAAGTGGTCGGCGACACAGGACTGTTGACGTATATCGCCGACGAGATAAATAAACAAGCAAGCGTCCGAGTTCATCAGCTTGTCGACGCGCTAGACCAAAACAAGCCTGACGGACTTTTGGAAATAGTTCCGGCCTACAACTCTATTCTTGTCACTTACCGTCCTGACATACTATCAACTGAACTCCTGATTGATCTCATTGAGTCTGTTTACTCTGAGCCCAAGTCATTCCGGTCACTTAGGCCGCGAATCGTAGAGATTCCTGTCCTGTACGGCGGAGAATTTGGGCCCGACATCGAATTTGTGGCGAATTGCAACGGCCTGACAGTTGAGGAAGTTGTCACAATTCACTCTTCAACCGAATATTTTGTCTGCTTGTTGGGTTTTACACCGGGATTTGCCTACTTAGCAGGCATGAGTGAACAACTGCATGCTCCGCGCCTGAATACTCCAAGGGATATAGTCACTGCGGGCTCAGTCGGAATTGCCACCAATCAGACAGGGATATATCCCATAGACGTGGCTGGTGGCTGGCGAATCATTGGTCGAACCCCATTGAAATTATTCGATCCTCTCAATGCTGAGCCTTTCATCTACAAGACCGGGGATTCACTACGGTTCAGGTCGATAGATCGTTTTGAATATGATTATCTGGTTAATGCCAATGGTTAAGCGAATTTTCGAAATTCTTGACCCAGGTCCTATGACTACAATTCAGGATAGGGGTAGATTCGGATTTCAAAGATTCGGAATCCCTCTTTCAGGATCATTAGACAAATTTTCAAGCCATGTAGCCAACAGGCTGGTAGGCGCCAGCGATGATTCTCCGGTGCTGGAGATGACCTTCATAGGTCCCCAAATGGTGGCTTTAGCTGACTGCTTTGTGGCAGTCGCCGGAGCTGACATGCCTATGTACGTCAATGGAATTGAGCAACGAGGCTGGTCGTCCATCGAAGTTCACAAGGGAGCCCTTGTCCACTTTGGGCCCGCTAGAAAAGGCTTGCGATCATATCTGTCAGTGGACGGTGGGATTTGCTGCAAACCTCTCATGGGGAGTTGCTCAACATTTGTCGCCGCAAACCTCGGAGGGATTGACGGAGGAAAATTGAAGAAAGGACAATTCCTGAAAGCTCATGAAGCCATAAGGGTTGCCAGGCCCCAGACGCTGCCAGAAGAATACAGACCTACTCTTAGTAATAATGTCACACTCCGAGTTCTCTTTGGACCTCAAGATGATTTTTTTGACAAGGGCTTAGATACGTTTGTTTCTTCTGACTATATTGTTAGTCCCAAATCAGATAGAATGGGATATCGATTGCAAGGACCGTTTATTGAATTTAAAAATGGCTCTCCGATGACAATCATATCCGAGCCAAGTATGCCTGGATGCGTTCAGGTCCCCCCAGATGGACAGCCAATTGTGTTGTTCGTTGAACAAACTGTCGGCGGATACGCGAAGATTGCGACCATAATTTCGGCGGATTTGGATTCTTTGGCTCAATGTCGTCCCGGAGCGAAAATCAACTTCAGGCTAGCGGATTTGGAACAAGCCCAAGAAGCCTATGTACAATACATGAAGAAGTTACAACAAATAACTTTGGCCAACATTTAGCAGAGGTGGCTTCGTGGCTTGACTGAGATTCTCGTGAGTGAATTTTTGGATTACCTGGTCAATTCATCTGTCTATTCCCAAAAATCCGCAAGAACTGATTTGTAAATCAAACGCCTCTTCAAAAATATCCCACAGTTATTGCTAAAATTTTGGCATTCTAGTGGTCCAGATGTTGGTAATAACTCTTGACAGCAACTCAATATAAATATTATGGTTTAGAACCGTGTTGCAGGCTTGTATTGAGTAACGCGTTTTTCTGTCGTGTCTTGGCCGGCATAATTCTTAAAAACTTAAACCAATTAAAAGGGTCACGTCGTTAAATGGAGAGAAACATGTCCAGGGGAGGTCCTTGACTCTCTAGTGATAAACGAATTCTGATATCGGCGTTGCCCAACCAATGAGGAAACATGTCAGGATTTACTTTTCCCAAAGGCGGTATTCATCCAGATGAACATAAGGAGCTAACTGAGCATCTGGCAATCGAGGAAATGGCGCCACCGGATCAGGTCGTTATCCCCCTCTCGATGCACTTTGGCGCTCCAGCTCAACCCCTAGTCAAAAAGAAACAGGAAGTTCAGGAAGGAGAGCCAATTGCTGTTGTGGAGAAGGCTTTGGGCGCCACTATTCACAGTAGTGTAACAGGAGTTGTGAAAGCAATTGAACCCAGGCCGCATCCCACCATGGTTCGTTGCGACGCTGTCATCATCGACAGGGATCCCCAAGCTCCTCCTAGAATTTACGAACCTCAAGATTGGCGCAAGATTCCCAGGGAACAGTTATTGGCCAAAGTTAAAGAAGCCGGCGTTGTCGGTCTGGGCGGCGCAGGGTTTCCCACTCACGTAAAGCTATCCCCTCCTCCTGGCGCAAAAGTTGATACTCTGATTTTAAACGGCGCAGAGTGCGAGCCTTATCTAACCACCGATCATAGGCTCATGCTGGAATACACAAATCAGGTAATCGAAGGCGCAAAGATAATTCTAAAAATTTTAGGGATTAAAAAATGCGTTATAGGCGTTGAACTCAACAAGCCTGACGCCATCAACATCCTGACCAAAGCTCTGTCACAGGATTCTGGCAACGACGATTTCGAAATCACAGCTCAGGGCATGGAAGTTAAGTATCCCCAGGGGTCGGAGAAACAACTGATTTATTCACTGACCAAGAGGGCTGTGCCAGGTGGTGGCTTGCCATTTGACGTGGGCGTCATTGTTCAGAACATTTCTACGACCGTTGCTATCTACGAAGCTTGCGCATTCAACAAGCCGCTGTATGAGAAAGTAGCGACTTTCTCTGGCAGGGCGATTAACAGGCAAGCGAATCTTAAAGTGAAAGTGGGAACCCTTTTACAGGATGTTGTGAACTACCTGGGAGGCACAAAAGATCTCCTGAAAATAGTGTCTGGTGGCCCCATGATGGGCTTCGCCATTTCAGAGCTGGATGTTCCGGTTACCAAAACTACATCTGGGGTGTTGTTCCTGAATAGCTCAGAAACAGACACGGGGGAATTTGGACCTTGCATACATTGTGGGTGGTGTATGCAGGCATGTCCAATGGGCCTGGCGCCAAAAGAAGTCGCCTTATACGTTGAGGCAGGAAAAGGCCATCTAACCACGAAATTTGGAATCATGGACTGCTTCGAATGTGGTTGTTGCGCATACGTGTGTCCAGCAAAGAGACCACTTGTCCAGTTTGCTAGATTGGCCAAGATCGCTGTCAAAAAGCACGGATAAGGCATGGCTCGTTTATTTACATGGCGCGCAAAACTACTAAGAAAAGAAATGATTTTAATTATAGGTCAACGACACTGTCTAAGACTTAAAACTTTCTAAACGGGAGGGTCGGACGATCGAAACTCGAGAACAAACCAATCCGAACGTCGGGCCAGAATGGTCCGTATCGGTATCTCCGCATATAAGAAGAGGGACCACTACTGCAGGCATTATGTGGACCGTTTCAGCTACCTTGATGCCTGTCCTTTTGTTGTCCATCTATAACTTCGGTTTACGAAGCTTAATCCTGACTGTAATAAGCGTGGTTTCATGCGTAGTAATTGAAGCCATTTGTCAGAAGGTCATGGGGCGCAAGGTTTCCGTTAGCGATGGTAGCGCGGTCTTGACCGGTATTTTGATGGCTTTCGTCATCCCACCGGGGGTTCCGTACTATCTGCCCATAATTGGCGCATTTGCGGCGATTTTCATAGCCAAGGAGCTAATGGGAGGAATAGGGTACAATGTTTGGAATCCTGCGCTAGTGGGAAGAGCTTTTCTTCAGGCAGCTTTTCCGGTGGCCATAACTACTGCGTGGATCCCGCCAGAACAGCTTGCCAAAGCCCCTATCACAGTGTTCCTGAGCCCTGGAAGTGTTGACGCTATATCTACCGCTACACCTTTGGGGGTCTTGAAACAATTCGGAATGGCAGCGCTTACAGATCAATTTGGATCACTCAATTCCATATATTACAACTTTTTCATCGGTTTCAAACCTGGCTGTATAGGAGAAACTTCCGGGCTGCTCATTCTTTTAGGCGGTTTATTCCTCATATTCAGAGGGATCATCACATGGCACATTCCGGTAGCCACAATCGTGTCCGCTGGATTTATGGCCTGGCTTATCGGTGGGCCATCAATAGGAACGGGTAATCCGATAGTTCACGTTTTTTCCGGTGGTCTGATGCTCGGCGCCTTTTACATGTGCACCGACTATGTAACTTCTCCGACTCTGAAATCAGCTCAAATAATATTTGGAGCTGGTGTGGGTATTCTCACGGTTCTTATCCGTGTCAAAGGTGGTTATCCGGAGGGCGTGTGTTACGCTATTCTCTTGATGAACTGCTTAACTCCGGCATTGGACGACTGGTTCCAACCGAAGAGATTTGCTCCACCTAAAGCAGCGCCTGTCGCAGCTTCCAAATAGCTCTCATATGAGTTGTTGATGAGGAAT
>JBFXII010000227.1:0-5565 GCA_050176095.1 Desulfomonilaceae bacterium | reverse complement strand
GATACAGAATCTAAATGGACCCGACGCTGCACCTGTTTCGTTGATTCGGGCTGTTCTCTGGTCTTAAGTCGTACCATTCACTTTCTCGGGGTCATAAGTGCAAGTATTTCTGGGTTGCCCCATAAGAGAATTCGCTATCAGCCAAACCATCATGGACTCACAAAAAGCCCTTTATTCTGAAAATTTATATGAAATGAGGGAACCCAATTTTGGATCCCCTCATTCTTTAGAGCTATGGCTTGTACCCAATATAACCGTAAACTTCTTCCAGGAAGTTTGCAGGCCTGTATTTGTCACTAGGATAAAGCTTATTGATTTCTTCGGCGTATTTCTTATGAACACTATCTCCGAGTTTCCTTAGCGTATCCATTTCTTCTTTGGAGAGGCTTATGAACTCAATGCCAGCCTTCTTAGCGGCATCAATTTGTTCAGTTTCCTGTTGCACGGCTTCTTTTCTAATTTTCGCACAAACTTCGTGAACCACTTCCTTGAATGTTTTCTGGAGATCGGGCGGCAGAGAATTAAACCACGCCCTGTTGAAAATCCAGATAAACAAACCTTGAGCATAATTTACATAAGTGAAATACTTAGCGTCTTCAAATTTTTTTGTTATATTGCAAACAGACGGTGTGTGATCAAGGCCGGTGATAACTCCCTGCTTCAAAGCGACAGGCACATCTGGCCATGGCATTGCGACCGGGTTGAATCCCCAGGCCTGGTAAAGTAACTGGTTCACTGCGGCTTCGGCCGTGCGGAATTTAATCTTCTTGGCGTCTTCCAGATTTCGTACAGGAATTGTTGTGGCCCAGCCATAATTACCGTAACCTGTAATATCAAGGCCTATAATACCTTGATGGTCCATGGCGTTCATGAAATGATCAAAGAGCTGTCCGCTAGCTACGAATTTGTCGAGTTTCTCAAAAGAATCAATGAGAAATGGAAGGTTTATGAGACCGAATCTTGGACCAAGGTTTGTTGCGGCGACAGAACTGCAAGCCATGCCCTGTATTGCGCCCATTTGTAATTGATTGAGAACTTCAACCTCACCACCAAGCATTGAAAATGGTTTGAAGTCGATGTAGATTTGCCCGTTTGTTCGTTTCCACAGCTCGTCCCGGATGGCGAATCCTGCGTAAACTCCTTTTAAGACTGGATGAGAGACGTTTGATACTACGCATTTGTATTTGGCCCCTGAGGGATCAAATGCCGGCTTCCACTTGTCCAGGGACGGCGCCTGTCCTATGGCGGGTCCCACTAGTAAGCCCAAGCTGATCAAGCAGACCATGACTAAAAATGCCAATCTTTCTACTTTCACGTCAACCTCCTTGCTAGTTATGCTGTGATGTCAGGTTACAATCCCCTTTCAGTTGCCAAATTTAATTACGGCCAAATTACCGTCACAATCGTTTTCAGTCAAGAGAAACATGACTCATCAGTTCAATATAATGATCGCCCCAAATCTTTGAACGACCCAAAAAAGGAAAATCTTTGATCCCTAAGATCATGTTGGAGGTAAGCCAACTATTTTAAATCATATAAGAATTAGTTCAATGATATGTTGAAGGCTTATTTGTGTGGTTCAAGAGTCGAAAATTGTGTCTATCTCCAGTCTTAAATCAGAGTCGAGGTTCGTAAAGAAAATGGCTGTTGCAGACTGCCAGCAAAAAATGTTGCATGCCTCAAGGTCTGGCGCCGCTATCACAATGGGTTAGTAAGACTAATGATCGCTGCGCGCTGTGAATGATACGAAAAATTCAGTGTAGAGAATTAATTTTATTATGAAAATCTTTTAACAGCGAGATATTGATGTCAAATTTTGTTTTTCGTGCGAGCGAGAAGGCCAACGGACGCCTTGAAGTTTCAGTTTGGGGATTGTAAAAAGTTCATGCCAATACAAATCCCGTCTCAGTGTTTCCAATCCTCGTCCAACCGGTATTTATTGAAAAATTCTTCGAGGTCTATCCTGCCAAATCACGTCTTGGGTCTGTTGACATTTTGTGTTGAAAAAATCTATTTTTGAAACTAAGATTCGTTTTATTATGTTTGATGGGGTGATAATCATGCCCGAAAAATCTTACCTGGCGGGTAAGTCTATCCTGGCCGTGGATGATGAAATAGACTTATTGGAATCAATTGAAGACATTCTGGAAGATTCCAAAATTGATCGGGCCAGCGATTACAATTCCGCGTTAGAAAAGATCAACAAGAACCATTATGATCTCGTTATCTTGGACATAATGGGAGTCAACGGTTTGAAGTTGCTGGAGCATTCCGTTGCACGCAATTTTCCAACAGTGATGTTAACAGCTCATGCGATGAATCCGGACACCCTTTTGAGCGCCATCCGCAAAGGCGCCATAGCCTATCTGCCCAAGGAGACCCTGCCTGATCTGGAAGAACTCTTAAATGCAATATTCAGGGCGCATGAAGAAGGGGAGCCTCCGTGGAAGATACTCTTTGAAAAGCTCGGAGATTTTTTTGATAGTCGATTTGGTTCCAACTGGAAGGATAAAGACAAATCTTTCTGGAAGGATTTTGAAATTAATTACCAGATTGGACGAGGGATTGAAGAGCGTCTGATGCATGACCAGCGCATCCTTGGGAAAGGCATCTAGATATCCAGGTCAACCGATTAGTCAGGTTCCCAAGTATATTTCCCGGTAGGCTGCCTGCCCACATTTGCTTACTTTATATGCCTGCGAGTAATTTGTGGCATATACTAGCATTATTTCAGTTCATTGACTCTACTCCATCGAATTCACGTCTGAATTTCTTTTAGGATGATCGCCCATGAGAGCTGCAATTTTGAGTTGGTCGGGATCTAGGTTGCAAGCATCTTCCTACCCCGGTCTTTGTGACCCCTCGAAATTAATAAAGGCTATGATGGATCTCGGGATTGAGGTTCAGCCTATAGAAATTGAAGTTAGCGAGAGTTCCGTAGATTTTACAGAGCGACTCGAAAGGGTCGGATTTGGGACGCTAACGAGTGCGACAAAGTTTTTTAAAAACGCAGACGATTATGACGTCATTCTAAACTTTTGTGGATATATCCCACTGTTATGGGCCATGACTACGAGCACCCCAATTCTTACGGTAATTGATCAGAAGTTGTATGCCAAGCCTGACAACTTTTTCGATCTATTTGCGTCCTCTTCCGAGTTTGTGTGGATTGGATCGGAAGGCGAAAAAGCTGGGACGTTACCGGGTCATATCATAAAGGTAGCATCTGGAAACCCGAGTGATGCCGTCAAGACTGTGGTGGGTGAAATCGTTAAAATAGCCGAACACATCATAGAGCGCCTTAAGAGAGAGGACCATAGGCCGTGGGGATATTATGTGGTTTTGTCGGATTTGGAGGATCATAAGGTCAAGAGAATCGTGGTGTATCCGAAGAAAAGACTTAGCCTCCAGAGCCACAAGCGAAGATCCGAGCATTGGATGGTTATAAGTGGCCAGGGAGTAGTGACTCTCGATTCCAAAGAAATAGAGCTGGGGCCTGGCCAGGCGGTAGATATACCCGTGGGCGCCAGGCACAGGATGTCGAATAATGGCGATTTGCCGGTGGTCTTTGTCGAGATTCAGACCGGAGACTATTTTGGTGAGGATGATATTGAGCGCTATGAAGACGATTTTGGAAGACTTTGATGCGGACAAACAATAACTAACTCACAGAATGGCGTCTCCACAAATTATTTAGATTATGCGGATGGCTTCTCATCTCACAAGGGTCATTCGAGCAGGCAGGGCATTCTGGATCTTCACATGGGTCCAAATGTACTAGGACCTCCGTTCCCTTTCCTAAATACTTGGAAAAAATTTCTTCCAGTTCCTTAACTTCCATGTGAGCTCTCTCAAGACTCATATTCCTTGGCAATATCAGATGAAAATCGATGAAGATTTTCTGTCCGGATCTCCAGGCCCGAAGCTGATGCATATCTATCCATAAACCTTTTCTATGTTCGCTCAGGGCATCGCAAATGTCTTCCAATAGCAACGGATCTGAAGCATCCATGAGACCACTTAGAGCTCTTTTCACAAGGAAAAGTCCGGAAACCAGTATATTGGCTCCCACAAGACAAGCTATCAACCCATCGATAAACCAATATTGAGTCAACATTACACCGATCAGACCGATGGCCACTCCCACGGAACTGTATACGTCAGTTATGATGTGTTTGCCGTGAGCAAACACGGCATCAGATCTTGTCTTTAGGCCGACACGGATCAGAAAGTAGCCGAGTAATGCGTTTAGAACCGTTACACATAACAGTAAAATTATGCCGACATCCAGTTGAGGTAATTCGTGTGGTCTAAGGACCTTTATTACCCCCTCATAAAAGATTGAAATTGCAGCTAAGATTATGAGAGCTCCCTCGAATCCTGCGGAGAAATATTCAATTTTTCCATGTCCATATGGATGAGATTCGTCGGGAGGCCGTGCCGAGACTATCACACTTCCTAGAGCAAAAGCCGCTGCCACGACATTGATTATGGACTCTAGCGCATCGGAAAGGATGGCTGAAGATTGCGTGAGATAATAAGCAAAAAATTTAGCGCCCATTAATAGAGCGCTTGAAAACAAGGCCAAACAGAGTATTTTCTTGCCAGCCTCAAGACCTCCCGGTTGTCTCAGTTTGACGGATTCTGACAATCCCGTTTCGGAGGTCTTGAGGCCATCGATCAAGACTCTATTCCTCTTCAGGTAAAATTGATTGAATACTCTTGGCCATTTCACGAATGTGTCTTTTTATGGACTGAATTGACTCCAAGATATCCAGATATAAGGAAGATGCCTTTGGAGCCGTGGAGCCCTCCAGAAGTCGATCAATGTGACTAAGCTGCATTTCCTGACACTTCTGATCCAATGAGTTTGATCGCTCAATAACGTGTCTTATTAAGTGCTTGTTGGGGGCAATTATGATGTCTCTTAAATCTTTTAAAAGACTCTGAACGGTTTCTAGAACATCTCCAACTTCTTGCAGGTTCTTGTCGCTCATAGGTATGGAATCACGAGTCTTGATTTTGCAGCAGTTCAGTATGCCCTCAAGAAAGTCGCCAATTCTTTCCAATTCACCAGGGAAAAGAATGACCGCTCGGCACATTTCAGGGTAATCCGTTATGGTGCATGCGAGATTTCCAGTGAGGACCTTCTCTTGCTGGTGGACTTCATCAGCTAAAACTTCGCAATTTTTTATTTCATCAGGACAATCGCTCATGAAACCAATCTTGACTAATCGAGCCATCTCTACGAGTTTACTCAACATAATCAGTAAACCCTCTTCCAGGGTCAGGGTTTCTGATACAGGATGCTGGTATAGTTCTTCAAGCTTTACTGACTCCGAATCTAATTTGGGACTGAGCATTCGCACTGGGTTAAAGAAAACGCGCTTGTCTTTCATCTGGTGAGACCTCCTAAAAACTTCATTGCATCTTCATTGTAGGACTTTAAAACAAGAAACTTTATAGTACTTGAACATGGGAAGAAACGGCGCATCCGACCGGGCCATTTCGAATGATGTTGCCAATATAGAACTGAGAAAACAAAAACGCCTGCGCTCATTTACA
>JBFXII010000226.1:0-5578 GCA_050176095.1 Desulfomonilaceae bacterium | reverse complement strand
TCGGCAGGCGCAGTTGAATGCCGTGGAGAGTGCGTTTTTGACGCCACGCGAGAAGCAGGCGTTGCTGAGGAAGAGGTTTTAGTGTTAAGGGTTCAGGTGTTAGGGGCTAGTGACTAGGGGCTAGGTGCTAGTGACCTATGTGTTAGTTGAGAGTTGAGGAGTGAGAGGGGATATTATGTCTTGGATGGTTGAGAAGGTTATTTAATGATTTTGTCGTAGGGGCGAAGCAGTCGATAGAGGACATCCTTTTCTACTCGAAACACCATTATCGACCGCTTCGCCCCTATGATTGGGAAAATAATTTACCTGTATATAAAAACGAATAAATGCCTTAAACCTCTTTTTGCCCTGAATCTCCGTGGTGGACGGGGCAAGGACAAGCCGTTGCCACTACGATTCTCAACCCGATTTCATGGATTTGGTTGGGCTTTTCGTTGTCAATGTTGAGGTTAAACCTCATGAGATATAATTACAAGTATGCAATATTTCTCTCAACCTGTCACGGATTTGATTCAACAACGCTTCTCCTGCCGCAAGTATTCCCGCGACCCGATCCCAAACGGTTTGCAACTGGCTCTGCGCGAGAGGATGGATCTACTCCGTGGAAATCCGCATGATCCAGAGATGCGCTTTGGTTTGCTTGCTGCCGATGGGCAGGATGGCAAGGCTTTGCGTGGATTGGGAACATATGGATTTATCCAGGATGCCAGTGGATTTGTGGTCGGTGCTTTGAAAGCGGGGAAACAGGATCTGGAGGCTTATGGCTACCGGTTGGAGCAGATTGTTCTGGCAGCCACTGATCTGGGGTTAGGTACCTGCTGGTTGGGTGGTACCTTTAACAAGAGCGCTTTCGCCCGCAAGATCGCTTTACAGGCAGGCGAACGTATCCCGGCCATCCTGGCAATCGGACTTATGGATGATGAAACCCAGGCTCGACAGGGTGTGATCCGGCAACGAGTCAATGGGCATAAGCGGATTCCCTGGGAGGAGTTGTTCTTTGATGGGGATTGGTGCTTGCCCCTGGCGCGTGAGCATGCCGGGATATATGCAACCGCACTGGAGATGGTACGGGTGGCTCCTTCGGCTTCGAACAAACAACCCTGGCGCATCGTTCAGATGGAAAGCGCTTTCCATTTCTATTTGCAGCGCACGCCGGGTTACCGCAGCCTGATGACGCGCCTGGTTCGCATTGACGATATGCAACGCCTGGACATGGGCATTACCATGTGCCATTTTGAGCTGACCGCCCGGGAATTGGGGTTACCGGGTCAATGGGGGAGCTTAGATCATGGTGTAGTCTTGCCGGATGATCAGATTGAATATGTTACAAGTTGGCACTTGACAAATTAGAACAATAATTCTATAATTAATTAGCTCAAAGGCGAAAGGCGAAAGGCGAAAGGCGAAAGGCGAAAGGCGAAAGGCGAAAGGCGAAAGGCGAAAGTGTGTCGTGACTAGTCCTAAAAAATATTGACTGAAAATTACAGCTCAACTGCTCTTTCATGATACTTTCTCTGGGATTAATACAGGTGAAATGGGTAAGCTTGAATTAGAGTAAACATCAACAGGAGTCCCATAATTCAAGGATAGGTGGGGCCGATCAGTATTGTAAGCATATACCGCTTGCCTGGTTGCAGTCTGAACTTGCCGTAGGTCTACGAAGCGATCTCCCAGTAAGTATTCATTTTTCAATGTGCCAATTACTCTTTCTGCATAGATATTATCATAACAATTTCCAATCTCTCCCATACTTGGTCGAATTTTTTGATCAATCAACACGCTCATATATGCTCGACTGGTGTATTGGACCCCGTGATCACTATGGTGGATGAGAGAACCTTCTGTTGTTTTATGGAATTTCAATGCCATTTTCAAGCTCTGAATAGCTCCTTCGGCTTCGAGAGATGGAGTTACATGCCAGCCTACTATAAAGCGAGAATACAAATCCATTAGCAAAAACAAGAAGACAAATCGCTCCACTTCCACATCGATGTAGGTTATATCTGCAACCCACACCTGATTAGGTCGAGAGATTAGTATCCCTGGAAGAAGGTTAGGTGTACGGAAAAACCCTGGCGTTGTGGTAATTTTTCTCGATTTACGCGGAGAAATGAGCATTTTCTCGCTTCTCAACAGATCAAATAGCCCATCTCTACCGATTTTTAGGTCTTTATGTGCTAATTTGGGCTCTATTTTTTTCAAAAGCTTTCTTGTTCCTAACCTGGGATGAGTGATCCGAATTTCTTTCACCATCGATGTTATTTGTTTTTGTTCAGTTTGTTTTTGTTTTTCTCGATGCAGCTTTTGATAATGTGCTTGTTTGGTGATCTGAAATTGTTCACAGATTTGATTGATATTCATTTTTGTCCCTGTTAGCCCATTGACTTTCTGGATGAGTCTGTTGATGAGTGAACTTCTTTTTTTTTAACCAGTTCACCACCAAAAGTTTCCTGGTATTCTTCAACGATACATTCCAGTTTCAATTTTTCCAGGGTTGTTTTTCCAAGCGCTTGTTCCAGCTCTTTGACCCGTTTTTCCAGGGTTTTTACCTGGTCGATTTCTTCTGCTTGTTGGATGCGGATATACCGATGACGCAACCCTTCCTTGCTGTACCGTTTGATCCAGCTTTGCACTGTCTGTCCCCCTGTGATCCCATATTTACGTCTGAGTTCTGCTATACTGCTGCCGGCTTCGTACTCCGTTATGATTTGCCTGATGACGGCTTCACTATACTTTTTCTTAGTTGTTCTCATGTTTACCTCTTATGGTTATTTATAGTTATATCAGTAAACATATTTCAGGACGACACAAAGGCAATAAAGAAGGAAAGTGAAAAGCAACTGGGCCAATAATATTAACTTTAGGCTTTTAGCTTTCAGCTTAGTTCAAAATTTTATTAATGATATAAAAAAATAAAATGTCATAAAAGAGGATAATGCTTGAAATGGAAATACGCACACAATTAACAAAAAATGGCAGAATTTTACTTCCTGTCAGATTTCGGAAAGCGCTTGACTTGCAGCCCGGTGATGAACTTATTTTACGTCTGGAAGAGGATTCTATTCAGGTTCTTCCTGCACATAAGGCTGTTTCATAGGCGCAAGACCTCGTCAAAAAATACGTTCCTCAGGGTACCTCGCTTGTCGATGAACTGATCAAGACTCGCCGTCAGGAAGCAAATAATGACTGATATTATCCTTGATGCATCCGTGATCCTGGCGTTACTTAATCAAGAACCTGGTGCTGATGTTGTACAGCAGTCACTCTCTCATGCAAAAATATCATCCGTTAATCTGGCAGAAATAGTTACTCGTTTAAATCTGGCTGGTATGCCAACCGATGAAATTCAGGAAGTTCTCAGCTTGCTTAGCTTAAATATCGTTCCTTTTGACGAGAAACAAGCTTTTCAGGCGGGGATTCTTGCTTCACAAACGAAACAACCAGGGCTTTCTCTCGGAGACCGTGCCTGCCTTGCGTTGGGCATCCTCACCAGTTCACCGGTTCTCAGTGCTGAGCAGGCCTGGCAGAAAATTACGATACCAGTAAAGGTGGTGGGGCTTAGGAATGAAACGAAAGGCTGAAAAGCGATTTTTTATTTTCAGCTTTCAGCCTTTCGCCTTTGACTATTACCCACTTTAGACAGGTTCACTGACGAATTGTGGACTGATTGTAAACAAGCGGTAGGCTTCATTGACATCACTGGAGGTGATCATGCCGATCAGATCCTGGTTATCATCCACGACCGGGACAACCCGGATTTTGGCTTTTGCCATCTTTTCGAGGGTGACGTATAAAGCATCGTCGAGGTGAGCAGCGGGGAAATCTGTACGCATGACTTCCCGTACAGCTGCCTTTTCGCCCAGCTTTTTTAATCCACCTAACAGCTCGCTTTCACCCAGCATGCCAACTACTTTTTGGGTGCCCCAATCCACCACGGGGAAATCGGATTGCGCCGAGGATAGGGTCAATTCAACCGCTTTGGAAAGGGAATCATTTACGATGAGCGTTTCTGGTGAGCGCACCATTGCACGCCTTACTTTGATTTCCTTCAGGGTATCCTGTACCTGCACCCCGCGGCTTTCCTGCCCCGCACCCATCCAGATAAAAATGGCAATCAGAATTAATGTGTATTGACCGTTCATGAAACCGATTAATCCCATCAGAAATGCCAATCCCTGACCAATCACAGCCGCAATTCTGGTGGCCCGGGTGTGATCCATACGCATGGAAAGCAAGGAGCGTAATATTCGCCCACCATCCATTGGATATGCGGGTAACAGGTTAAAAACTCCTAACATCAGGTTTGCCATGGTCAAATAAGCCAGCATGCCCGCCCAATTGGTTTGCCCGAGTGAGGACACCAATTCATCGATGGAAATAATTGCACGGGTTTGCAAAATGAACCCGATAACAACCAGAACAGCGACAATGGCAAAATTGACCAATGGGCCAGCTATGGCAATCTTTAATTCCTGTTTGGGATCCTTGGGGAGTTCTTCCATCTGGGCAACACCACCCAGGGGCATCAGGGTAATATCTTTGACTTTAACCTTGTATTTCAAAGCCTGGAAACTGTGTCCCAATTCATGTAATAACACGGCCACGAAAAGTAATAAGGTTGCCACCACACCGAACAATGCACCCTGTAAGCCTGCGCCGGTGGAAACACTCCAGCGGTAAGCAGCCCATATCAGGATCAAAAAGAATAAAGTATGGATTTTCACATCTATTCCTTTAATACTAAATAGTTTAATCGACCAACTCATCATGACCTCCTTTCAAGGTCTGTTTTCTTGCAGACAGTGGATTCCTAGACGATCGCCAGAAATGCACTTGCTAATAATATGAGAATCCCGAGCACAGCATTGGTAAATACCAACTTTAAGCTCACTTTACTCTGTTGAGGTGTGATATTCACGCCCTTTCTACCAAAAATAATGGATCGGTAAAGAGCAATCACAACCATGATCAACGTCAGTATATGTTTTATGGATACCAGACTGGCATAGGTTGTATTAAAGCGCATCAAGCCACTAAAATCTGGGGCTACCCTGGCTTGCAGGATACCGGTGAGAAAAAGGCCAACAATGCTGATATAAACCCAGATACGATGTCGTTTCAGGATCGCATGCATCAATTGCTGAACCTGTTTGTTATTCTCCAGGCTGTTTTTGGCCGCTGGCAAAATTGTGATCACGATCATGATCAATCCACCAATCCAGATTGCTGTAAATAAATTGTGGAAAAACCCCGCCATTCCTAAGATGATTGTTTGTGTTGTCATTCCTACTCCTTTTAATCCTTTTTTATTGAGATGATACTAAGATTTTCATTATGCAATCAAAGGATTGTCTAACTGGTAATGAGTTAGAAAATCCAGAGATTCCATACTTTTATTGAGAACAATTTTGTTGTCACTTACATTCACGACTGAATGAACATGAACCCGCAGGGTTTTTTGTGGACTTGTAGTTCTCAAAACGATCAGGTAAGTGGGTTGAAGTGTTTTGGGGTTCATGATCACCTCATGGAGAATCCCAACCTCCCCATCCTGGCAGACGACTTTTATTTCAGTATT
>JBFXII010000225.1:0-5606 GCA_050176095.1 Desulfomonilaceae bacterium | reverse complement strand
AAAGAGCTCCATTTTCATAAACATGACCAAAAGTGTTAATCTTCAATCATCGCTTGTTTTTTTCTGAAACCTAAAATTTGAACAATTTTGAGCATAATAACAGCTCAAAGGGGTTGAAGCAATCTTTATGCCACCAAACTACAAGTGATTTTAAAATGTTACAATAGATCAAAACCCAGAAGGGCATTGTAATGTCAGCATTTTTTACAGGATGTAAAGCTAAAAAGATCCAAGCAGAAAATCCTTAAGAAATTTTTAAAAAAATCTTTTGGGTGTGGCAGGTCTTATAAAATGCGCTAACGAGTCAGGCCAAAGTTCTCAGACTGGAAATGGATTCATGTAGTCAAGAAGTTGCAGAAAACTAATGTGATTCCGATTAAATACAAAACCTTCGAAGACGTCTGTGGTCAGCTCACTTTGCACGGTGGGCAAGTGAAACGATTTTTTACAAAACAGTTTTTGTGTCAGCATTCTTGGTATTTGAATCTTTTAGAATCTTACTCGCTGAAGACGCAGCACTATTGTCTTTGTCTTGAACCACCTCGACTTGGGACTTTTTACCACTTTGATTTCCGAGATCAGGTCAACACCAATTTCGTTAATCATTTTTTCAGCCTCAGCGACACACAGAATCGGGTTGTCAATACTTTCAATCCTTTTTTGGTAGGGACTTAATTCAGCGTTTGATCTCATCTTTAGAGAATTGGTCATGATTTTTATTTTTGTCTCAAAGAGGTTTTTCAGCTAGGCTTTGCTGATAAAATTTCACGCCACTTTTTAATTATAAATTTAATTAGCCGGATGATCAACCTAGATTGTGTTTGGCCGAGGAACAATTTTTTGCTGACTTCAACGATGAATGATCCTATAATCCCACAGACTGAACACGATTAATAATTGTTACGCCAAAACTTAGCAAGACATTCCCAAACGATTCTTAGCTAATTGTCAATGTTGTGAATTTGTTTTGCACGATTTGTTAGCTATGGAAAAACTATGATTACTCGTTCCAAAGTGTTGGTGGTTGAAGATCATCCCGTAAGTCGCAGGATGCTAGAATCCATGCTAGTGAAGAGTTATGAGGTGATGTCCGCTGAATCTGGAATAGAGGCAATTGAGATAGCAAGAGACAAAAAACCCGATTTAGTTCTGTTAGATATAGAAATGCCTGGTCTTGACGGGTTCCAGACTTTAGAAATTCTAAAGAAGGAGATTATTGATCCAGCCACACCAGTCATTTTTCTAACTGCCAGGGAGGATTCTGAGAGCCGAGAAAAAGGTCTGGAGGCAGGAGCAGTCGATTACATCACTAAGCCATACGACAAGCAGGAACTTTCAATAAAGGTTAAAAATCATCTTGCGCTTTACGAGGCGCGTAAAGAAATAGAAGCCCGGAATAGGGTCATGGCTCGTGAGATGGCTATGGCCTCTCAATTACAGAATACTCTTTTACCTCAAGACCTTCCATCACTGGATAAATTGAGTTTATTTGCATGTTATAAACCCGTTTCAGAAGCGGGTGGTGATTTCTACGATGTTATCGAATTGCCAAATAACAGGATAGGATTTGTTCAGGTCGATGTTTCGGGACATGGGGTAGCCTCAGCGATGGTGGGCGCCATGTTTAAGATGGCCTTTCAATCATTTGCAAGAACAACAAATTCTACAGCCGGTCTTCTGAAAGTCATCAACGATGAAATGTTCAAAGTCTTGCCTGATTCTGATTTTCTTACCGTGTTCTACGGTATAATAGACACAAAGACATTCGACATGACTTTTACCAATGCCGGTCATCCTAAACCGCTGTTGTTTAGAAGGTCTGGCGCCACAATTGTTGAACTTTACGAGGGTGGTCCGCTGGTCGGCGCTTTTAGCGGTATGGAGTATGACGAAGAGACTGTTCAACTGTCCTCTGGTGATTCAGTTCTGATTTTTACTGACGGCGTTACAGAAGCGCTTAAGTTAGGTGAATCAAATTCTGAACATGAATACTACGGTGAAGACAGGCTTCTTAAAGTTTTTCGGGATTGTCAGGGTAAGGACGGCCAGGCGACAATAGATTTTATTATGTCTGACTTAGAGTCTTTTAGAGGTTCTACATCCTTTGACGATGACATATCTCTTCTTCTGGTTTCGGTTCATTAGTCTGGCTTTTTGAGAGTAGAGCAATGCAAGACCGTAAAGGTAATTTTGTAAGAGACGAAGACCTTTTGGAGCAGATATACAAGAGATACGCTGGAGGTGGGATACGTGTTTCAAGATGGCGACTTTGGTTAAGGTTTTTAATCAAGAAAAATGCATGGATTATAGTGTTGGAGGGCAGTAGAGCCATCAAGAGATTTATTGACATAATTGGGTCTGGCTTGGGACTGATATTTTTGTCACCAGTTTTCGGTATAACTGCCTTGTTAATAAAGCTGGAAGATGGGGGGCCGGTATTTTTCAGTCAGCAGCGAGTGGGCAAATGGGGCAAACGGTTTCAGATGTATAAATTTAGGTCTATGGTTGTAAACGCGGATAAGATCAAGAATGAACTACTTGACCAGAATGAAGCTGGCGGGGTTATTTTCAAAATGAAAAGGGATCCGCGCATTACCAGAGTAGGTAGAGTAATCCGCAAACTTAGCATTGACGAATTGCCGCAGCTTTACAACGTGCTCAAAGGGGACATGTCTTTAGTAGGGCCCCGTCCTAGTCTACCCCGAGAAGTGGACGAATACACTCTTTCGGATCGCAGACGTCTTGAAGCCATACCAGGGTTGACTTGTCTGTGGCAGGTTAGTGGAAGAAGCGACATAAATTTTGAAGGACAAGTGCGCCTCGATGTTCAGTACGTAGAAAGTCAAACATTTTGGGGAGATATTGTTTTACTTCTTAGAACGATACCTGCTGTTCTTTTGGGGAAAGGCGCATATTAGTTATTAAAAAATTAGGATGATTTTTTGGATGTTAGGAATTAACAAGTTTTCATAAGAGAAGGAAGCTTCGGTTTTTCATGAGAGTAGTAATAACCCTGTTCAATGATTCTAGCCCATTCCAACCTATCACGCGCGATAAACCCGTGGGGTTGTTAACATGCCTGAATAAACCTCTTTTGGAAAGACGGATAGTAGAGTTTGTTGAAATCGGGCTGAACGAAATAATTGTAGTAGCCGTGGAGAATCCACAGGCGGTTCAAGAATCAGTTGGTCCTCAAACCAGATGGGGGGCCAAAATTAATCTGCAGGTTTTCAAAGACCCCTGTAGTCCTGAAGAGACGATCAACAGGATATCAGATCTTGTCGGAGGTCCCCTACTGTTAGCGCCTTGCGAGTCGATAATAAACGTGGACTACCTGAAAGTTAGGGAATTTCAAAAGTCTTCCAGATCTCGATGGGTATCAATAGTCAGCAAATCGACGGTTGACTCCTGCTCTGACGCTCGTAATTCTGTTCCATGCGCTGAGTTTGTCGTCAGCGAGGAGTCTACGGTAACCGGGGCCTTGCTTTATGATCCCGATTATGAAGATTCTGATACAATAAATTTTATCTGCGAGGGAACCCATGTGACAGTTGTGGATCCCAAGAGCCTTTGGGTTCTTAACATGGCTGTGCTGGAAGGTCGTTTTCCAAGAATTCTTAGTGTGGAGTCCTCAGATCCAACTTCCAGAATCTCTGTAGGCCATCACACGAAAATTGATAGGACATCTTCAATAGAAGGGCCTGTTCTTATAGGGAACTATGTGAGAGTGTTGGAAGGGGCGAAGCTAAAACCCTATTCGGTAATATGTGACGGATGTATCATCGATAGGGAGGCAACTGTTGGGGCGAGTGTCATCATGGAAAATACATATGTTGGGGCTGAAACTAGCCTTGAGATGACCTTGGCCCAATCTAATTTTATGATTCATTTGGCAATCGGTGTTTGGACTACCGTAGCGGATCCGTTCCTTTTGTCTGGGGCAAAAAAGAAAATTATATATTCGTGGAAAGATAGACTAGTTGATTTTTTGGCTACAATCTTTCTGCTGATCATTTTTTCGCCAGTGCTTGTAATAAAAGGGATAGCACGAAAGATTAGGGGTAAATCTTTTTTTGATTCAAGAACAATAATGATTCGAGACATTCACGGTGATCCGTCTTCTGCCGATTCCGCAACCAGGACCAACATATTCTGGTTCGACGATTCCGGTGCCCTGATAAGCCGCTTGCCTGCACTTTTAAACGTGTTGACCGGACGTTTAAAACTTGTAGGGGTTAGACCATTGTCCCAAGATGACTTTTCCAACTACACGGAAGACTGGACAAGGCAGAGATTTGAGGCTCCTGACGGGCTTTTCACTCCTATCGATGCAGAGGCCGCAAACCAGCAGGCGGAAGATGAGAAGATTGCTATAGAAAATTATTACACGGTTACCAGGAATTTTCGGGAAGACACGAAAACCCTGTTCAAAGCAATTTTCAACCTTGCAAGACGAGCTTAAAGGGCTTTTAATAAAATAAAAAATGACTGTAATTAGGAGCTGTTCTCATGGAAATCGAAAAGAAAGATGGAATAACAATAATCACAACAGACGAACGATTGGACGCAGTGGTTGCGCCCAAGCTAAAGGATATCGTCAAGAAAATCGCCGAAGAAAATGCTACCAAACTTATCATTGATCTTGAGAAAACGAAATTCATAGACAGTAGTGGTTGTGGAGCTCTCGTGGCTTCGCTAAGGACTTTGATTAAGAATCAGGGAGACATGAAGATTGCAAGACCATCTCCGCAAGCTCAGACTCTGTTCCAGCTGACGAGGCTTCACCGGGTTTTCGAGATTTACGAGGATATGGACCAGGCCATCAAATCTTTTTCATAACCTTCCAGGAGGGGGGAAATCAATTGGATTTTTTCGCCTGAGACATAACTTGCAGGGATTTATCAAATGGACAATCCAATAAAAGTGAAGATTGAATCCAATGCCGAGTTGTTGCTTCTACGTCCCCTAGACGTTTTTGTGCGGCAACTTGTTCAGCAGATACCTGCTTTTACCGATCATCCTTCGGAGGTTGATGGTATAGAACTCGCGTTCAATGAAGCCTACACCAATGTCAGCAGGCATGCTTACAAGGGGAGTGATACTAAGGGGCCGATTTCTATAGGCATTGTAATTCATTCTGACCGGATTGAAATTTCTCTGGAGGACTACGGAATTAGCTTTGATCCTGCTCAGGCTAAAACGCCTAATTTAGATGAGCCACGTGAGGGGGGGCTCGGAGTCTGGTTCATAAGGAAATTTATGGATCAAGCAATTTATGATTCAGCTGATGGGAAAAATGTTTTATTAATGATGAAGCGATTTCCCAGGTCATAAATTGTTTTCACTAATAATTTCAAAAAAGTTTTTCATCAATTCATTTGGACGTTGTTTTGGTTGTCTCTGGGGCCAATCAACAAACCTCCTATTCTTGCTTTACAAATCTTGACAAACTCTGTAAGTCCTCATTCATGTCTGACTAACCAAAAAATGGTAAGCCCCCGGCTTTGCCGGGGAGACTCTCAAAGGTTTGACCGAAAGCTGAAGTAGTAGCAACCTCCCAGAATGCACCAAAATTTATTCCTGGGAGGTTATTATGAAAGACTACC
>JBFXII010000224.1:0-5614 GCA_050176095.1 Desulfomonilaceae bacterium | reverse complement strand
GAAACGATCAGCAGTAGCTCCGGAAATGTTTCATCAATTTGGAACCGCTAGGGTGTTTGATTCAGAAGAAGAAGCCGAAGACAGTATACTTGATGGTTCAATAAAGCCTGGGGACATAATAGTTATAAGATATGAAGGGCCTAGAGGAGGTCCAGGCATGAGGGAAATGTTGAACCCAACATCAGCCCTCGTAGGCATGGGACTAGATAAATCGGTGGCTCTTATTACTGATGGGCGTTTTAGTGGAGGCACAAAAGGCGCGGCAATTGGTCACATTTCCCCGGAAGCAGCTCATGGAGGACCTATAGCCCTTGTGAGAGACGGGGACAAAATATCCATTGATATTCCTGAAAAGAGACTAGATCTGTTGGTGAGTGATGAAGAACTTGCTAAAAGACGGTTAGAATGGAAAACTCCTAAACAACATGTGAAAGAGGGTTATTTGGTTCGGTACGCCTCTTTAGTAAGTTCAGCTGACAAAGGCGCAATCCTTGGTTGAAAGGATTCCTAGATATTTCTTGCAGACCTCATCAAAAAAAGATGAGAGATTTATGCGCGTGGCATTGGAATTATCTAGAAAGGCATTCCAAGAAGGTGAAACTCCAGTGGCCGCAATTTTAGTGATCAATGATGAAATAGTAAGCCAGGCGCACAATCTGATAGAAACTAATTCTGATCCGACAGCGCATGCTGAAATAATTGCTTTGCGACAAGCATCCATAAAATTGGCTGATTGGCGATTGCTCTATTCAACTCTTTATGTTACTTTAGAGCCGTGTATAATGTGCGCAGGCGCTTTGTTACACGCTAGAGTTCCGAAAGTTGTCTATGCCGCGGAGGACAAAAATTGGGGGGCCTTCGGTAGCCTTTTCGACTTTTCTCATGATCCCCGGATCAATCACGAAGTCGAGATTGTCTCAGGAGTCATGAGAGATGAGGCTGTTGAACTAATGAAAAAGTTCTTCCAACGTTTGCGACAGGCATGAACGGAACTCAGATCGGCCCACAGCGGAGAGATGCCCGAGAGGCCGAAGGGGGTTGACTCGAAATCAACTGCATCCGTTAGGGTGCCGGGGGTTCGAATCCCTCTCTCTCCGCCAATCTTCTTCGAATGCTCACAAATAAACAGAAAACATCCGAAAAATGGGGGCTTATATTCTTCTACTATTTAAGTTCAACAAGACCGGATATTTTCTAGGAAACCTAATTGGCCTCGAAAAAGTGTATAGCTTGAAGAAGTTCAGCAAAATGATAAATGATATAATCAGGTTCAACCCCGTCATAAGTTTTTCTGCCCTGATTGGATGAGAAAAACACTGTCTTCATACCACATTGTTTGGCTCCATAAATATCATGATACATGTCATTACCAACGAATATTACGTTCCCAGGCCTTAGATGAAGATTTTCCAACGCTATAAAGAATAGTCTTTTGTCTGGTTTGCGGAAACCAAAATCTCCTGAGACCACGATAGGGGCAAAATATTTATCAATCCCAACAGCTCTCATCTCAGGAATAGCCCATGCGCTCTGAGCGTCGGTTACCACTGCCAACTTAAACCTGGGTTGGAGTTCATCCAGAGTATTTTTTACGGCGGGATAGAGTTGCAATCTAAATCGTGAAATCCCACGATACATTTCTGCCAGGAACAATGGCATGCGTCGAATTTTTTTTGAAGGGAGTTTTTCAATAACATCTTGTCTTCGTTGGATAAACTGTCTCCATAACTCTACAACGTTGAATTCCGGAAACGCTTCCTTGCTTCTTCTTTTCAGTCGATCCATTAGGATGAAATATTCATCGCGAAGTTCCCATCGATTAATATTTATTCCCTGATAAGTAAGAAAATGACTAATTCCTCGATAGATTTCTTCATTTCCTTCGTCCGTAAGAATATCAATCATAGTACCGTTAACATCGAACAGGATTCCATCAATTTTCATAGTGTCGCCCTCAATATCTTTTTTGCTTCAAGAACGAGCTTGCGGCGGTAATCCCGGTTAATCCAGCTATTTCGCACTATTCTCAACAAATTCAATGCCATATAAAAAGGAGCGCGATGGGTTACAGATTTGAAGGCTCTTATCTGGTCAGGAAAACTAGAACAATAATGCCAAAGGAAATGCCCGATGAAAGGTTCCGCAGCCAATCTATCACCAGTCCCCTGTAGAAAATAATGCATGAGTTCTCCACAGAGTCTGCCAATGTCAAAAACTCGATCGGACCACTGCATCCGCTCTAAGTCGATAATAGTTATGTTAGGCCCACTGCCTGCAAGAATATTAGAAGGAGTGACATCTCCATGGACCAATACGGAGCAATCTTCCCACATGAAATCACGACTACGCCAAACATCGCAAAGATAGTACAGCTCCTCTGAAAATTCCTTTTCCAATCCCCGTTTAACAACAAGGGAGTTTATGAGTCGTCTCATGTAGGCATGGCTTATATCAAAATTGACATGCGAACTTGATGCAGTCTGGTTGTGAAATGATGCCAAGAAATTTCCGAGCGAGGATAATTTGCGGTAGAGTCTGTCCGTTTTTCCACAATGAATTGCGTCTGTGATTATATTTCCGAGGAGGTCATCACTCCTGTATTCAACTATTAAGGCATTTCCTAAATCGCGATTGAACCCCAACGGCCTAACCACATAATGAGGCAGTTCATCAAAGCCGAGTGATCTTAAAAAAACAAGATTGTTGTATTCTATCTCACCGGGATTGATTGGTTCTAGTGTTGATTTAGAGCTATGTGGATGAAATTTGCCTACAACTCTCATACCACTTTGGCGTTCTTCATATACATAGACATGATGAGAATTCGGTGGTTGGAATACTCTAAAATCGACATCCTGAATGTGAAGACCAAATTGAGGGACAATTTCTTCACGCATGTAAGCATAAAGAGGATCTTCCTGAGAAACATGTCCTAAGTACTTGCCGATCATCAGACCATAAAATCAAATAAACTCATCGTTTAATTTTTAAGAAATCAATTCCGACAAAGCACATTATCAGTCATAGTTACTTTATATAAGGCAAGCCCGACCAAAAAATCGGCTAGCGCCATCATTACATTGGGAAACATCGATTCCATCAACCATCGTAAAGGTTATTGCCAAAAATCAGTCTTGATCCAGCCATTTATTGCGCCTACAACAATCAGGTCTGTCATCATGATGATTCCGAAAAAAGCCAAAAAACTGTTGAGTAAGAGCCCCCACATCGCGGTTCGTCTCGATAAGTACAAAGCGCTAACTAAAAAAAGGTCCACGGCAGGGAAAAAGGTCCCCCAAAAATAAGTAATTCCATGATGTGGAGGATGAAGGATATAGTGCGTCATTACGGCTCCAAGAGCCATTACTATCTGTGCCAAAAATAGTTGCATTCGCTCTGGATTCATGATCAACCATACCCAAACCGCATTGAATATCCAACAAGAAAGGTAATGATTATCGCCAGAAGATGAAGAATGACCCAGCCAATTTTAGGAAACATAAGATTTTTGAGCATATTAATTCCCTCCGCACAATATCCTGCAGAGGCGGCCAGCGGTGTACACTATACTAAGACCGAAGAAATGCACTAGCCACCAACGAAATGTTAAAAATCGCCATTTGCTATTCATGTGATGTTTCCTAAAGACATGGACTTTGATAGGCAGAGGATTTTGAAAAAATCGTTTAACCAATTGTTATTCAAACAAATCTTTAAAAATTATTCGATAAGAACATGGAGTACTGAAATCAAAAATAGGATTTGGGTTCCAGAAAACTCCGTTGAATTCTCACGGATTGTTGGCTTCCCCAATGTCAAGCCATTCCGCTATCTTAATAGCATAATCATGATCGAGAAATCTGGAAGAGTAAAGAAAAATGTTTCCAGACGAAGTTGTCGTCTGGACTATATCCTGGAAACCGCCACTTACGGACATTAACTTTAACCGATCTAAAATTTGTTCTCTTGTGAATCCAAAAGGAGAATGCTCAAATAAACTAAGGGGAACCGGGCGAGGATAAAGTTGAGAATTTTCTCGAACGATGTCAGCTATTAGAGTATCATCTTGTTTTCCAGCAAGAATCCTCGCATAGGTGTCACTCATGCTTAATGATGAATAGTAATATGAAACACCATTCTTTGCAGTCAATCTATTAATGTCCGCATTTTCTTCCAAGATTTGATCGAGAGCTTTTTCAAAAAATGAGATCGTGTAACAATCAGTTTTCTGGATGATAACTTTACTCAGAGCTTCAAAAAGGTCTTCACGAGGAATTATCAAACCGGCTTGGCTAGACTCGCGAATCATTCCTGTAATTGCCGCAAGCATATTTTCTGAAAAATTCATTTAAGGTTTTGCCCTACGACGCCAGACCATTTCTATCAAACACATCCGCTACATCCTGCAAACCTAATTTCAGGTAGGTTTCCGTTGTTGGAGCGCCTGTTTCCAGGTTCCAACCCATCTCCGAATAAAACATGTCCATGGCCAGTTTTATGTCATCCGGGTCCATGGCGCTTGAACCTGAACTGAAAGGCGCTTTTCCAGCCTGATCTTTGAATATCCATTTGGGAACAGTGTCATGCTTTGTCCGCATGTCTAAAGTTTGCATATCACGAATTGTTAAAGCTCTGTGGAGAACAAAAATTCTTTCAGCGTCTTTGTCGAGCTCTTCTCTAGACTTAGGGTCTCCAGTGGCCAGGCTATACAGTAAAGACTCTACGGAATTATCTCCTTTATAATTACGTTCCTTCAGTGGCGAAGCGACCCAAGGTCCCATCCAGTTGCAAATAGATAATGAATCGTGCAATTCTTTACGTAAAATTGACCACTTAGCCATTTTAGCCTTGTAAACGTTCATAGGAGAGTAAGCGGACATGGCATCAATAGCATCAGTTGATCCCCAAATATCAAAGGCAATTTGTTTTTGAACATGCAAAGGCAATCCGTTACGAATAAAATTAGTATGAGAGTGGCATTGCGAGTCACGATTATACTGTGTATTGATAATCACGCCAGTCTGTCCAGCCTCCTCACTCGAATGATGTCTCGGATGGCCCATCTTCCAATATGATAATTCGGGTCTTTCTTGCCAATCTTTTTCAGGTATCCCCCATCTCTCCAGATGATAACCTGTTCCCATGCCTAGCGCAGTGGTGAGTTCATCGCGTTTTACTGCTATTCCTCTGAGGAGTTTAAACAGAAAATTCGGAGACCCTTTCTCATATTCGTCCCATAAATAGCTCTTAAATTCTTTGCTTCCAACTTTATCTTTCAGGATTCCACTATAGTAAAGTTCCTGAAAATCTCGTTGCATTTGACCATAGTTATCCCAGATGCCAAGATCGTCAGCCAGACTCATTCCCACCATACATGCTTCAATGGATGTTTCGCCTTTAGGGCCATCAGGAAAACCCCTGAAGAAGTTTCTTCCAAATAGCATCCCCACACACGTATTTTGTCCGATCTCCGATATCCCATATTTCGATGAAACTGATGGAACTTTTAGAATGGTGTGACATCGAATTGGACAACTTGAACAGCCATTTCCTCATACTGTATATTTCCAGGCTCTTTCTCCAAGGAAAAAGGCGGCGTTATTTGTTCTATAAG
>JBFXII010000223.1:0-5625 GCA_050176095.1 Desulfomonilaceae bacterium | reverse complement strand
GGTTAATGACAATGATATTTTTGACGATGTAGAGGGCTTGATTCTAGAAGACGCCGCAAAAACCTATTCCCCTGCCGTTATCGATCATTTCAAAAACCCTAGAAATTTTGGCGCTATAGAAGATGCCGACTCATACACTTTTATGAGTGGAATTTGCGGGGACACTATTGGTATTTTTGTGAATGTCTCTGATGGACGGATTTCCAAGCTCGGCTTTGTTACAAACGGATGTGGGCCAACAATAGCTTGTGCAAGCGCCATCACTTGCCTCGCAGAAGGAAAAACCATAGAGGATGCTATTAAATTGTCTGGAGAAGACCTGATTCATTACTTGGGTGGTTTACCACAGGAAAATACTCATTGCGCTGACCTTGCTGCGAACACCCTGAAGGGCGCCTTGGAAAAAATTGATCATTAGTGGATAATGTCAGGGAATCTTGTCACTTGGAAAATCAATCGTTAAACAGCCAATGGCATTTGGATATGTGGTTGAATTGAAGTCACATCTGACTATTCATCAAAAGGTTAGGAAAATTGTCATCAGACAACTCGAACAAAAACATAACGGCGCTTTTATTTTCAACCGAAACCAAAGACATGCAAAAGCTATCTGATGTTTTCTCCACTAGAGGCATCGAATTAACCGTAGTTGATTCTCCCGCTGATTGTTTACAGAAATGTAGAACTTGCATTCCCGATCTACTGATCGTAGAGGATGATCCAGGGACAGATGTCGGCATAAAGATTGTGCGGGATATTCTGAAGATATCCTGGACTGTGTCATCAATACTAATCAGTCCGTTAGAGGACAACGAAATCCATGATCGAGCCGAAGGTCTGGGAATTTTGGGAAGTATATCCGCCTTGGATGATTTCGAAAAATTGAGTCATCTTCTGGACACATTTGAGAAACTCAGAATAAATTAAGCCTCCTTGGCGAGGGTTTGGATTCGTTTCGGAGTTATTTTCTTTCCATCATTCATACCACATCTGATAAGATAATTTTTCGAACCTCAGACGCTTGCCTAATTTAATGTTCATTGGTAAGCTCTAATAGTCCATTAGACAAAAAATGCCAGACCAAAAAATCAGGGTGGGGTATTTTGTTTTCAGGCAATTTAAAACTATCGTTGAAATATCAAGCTCCAATGCGAGCCATGTTGATAGCTTTACTCCCAGCAACAGCCATGGGAGTTTATTTTTTCGGATGGCGTTCACTTACCCTGGTAGTTTTTTCTTGCATTGCAGCTTACGACACTGAGGTCATCTTTGAGACTTATCGTAATGGTTCACCTACCGAGAGCGTCATCGTTTCAGGAGCTCTCTATGGTTTGAGCCTGCCCCCATACACTCCTTTGTGGATAGCAGCGGTAGGAATCGTTTTCGGCATAGTTTTTGGCAAACAGGTTTTTGGGGGATTTGGACGAAACGTATTCAATCCTGCAATTGTCGGACGAAGTTTTATCTATGTCTGTTTTCCTGTCCAATTGACGTCTCAATGGATGTCTCCAAGCCAATCCATCTGGGGCAGACTCGGTCAGTATACCGATCTGGATGCTATGACTTCTGCGACACCACTGATCAGTTTCAAGCAAAGCGGCGCTATAGCTGACTTCTCAGATCTTTTTTGGGGTAATACTGGAGGGTGTGTTGGAGAGACAAGCGCTCTAGCGATCCTGATTGGTGGAGCATACATTTTATACAAAGGCGCTGCTGATTGGAGATATCCGGTTTCTTGCATTTTGGGGTTCATTTTTATCAATTCAATTTTGCCATTTATGGGAGCGCATCAGGCGCAAGATCCGCTTCGTAACCTGCTCTCAGGAAGCCTGCTTTTTGGAGCTTTTTTTATGGTAACCGAGCCTGTGTCAGGTTGCGTCAGGCCTCAGGCAAAACTCATCTACGGATTTCTGATTGGATGTCTGTGGTTAGTGATAAGAACTTTTTCAGGATTCCCTGAGGCTACATCTTTTGCGATTCTTTTAGGCAACACTTTTGGACCTCTTTTTGATGAAGCAGTTACTGCAATGGAAAAAAGGAAGAAATCTCAAGTTCAAGTGATTTGAAATGAGCTTCATTAGAAACATAGCTTTCATATTCGTTATTGCTTTTCTTTTTGCCGGCTTGACTTCCGGAGTTAACATGGCCTTGTCAAAAAGGATACAGTTGAATGAACAGACAAGATTGAGCAAACAGCTCTTGGAGGTTTTGGGAATTCCTTTTTCATCAGAATTAAGTCCAGCTGGTGTCCAGGCCTTGGAATCCGAATATGTAAAGTCCATTAAGTTTGGCCCTATGGATATATATGCGTCGTTTGACGATAAGGGTTCAGTCCAACGTTACGCCTTTCCGATTACTGGAAAGGGTTTGTGGGGATCAATTCAGGGGTTGATGTCTTTAGACAAAGATTTTTCCAAGATTGAAGGCTTGATTTTTACATCCCATGTTGAAACTCCTGGTTTGGGGGCTCGAATTGACGAGAAATGGTTCAGGGATCAGTTCAGAGGACTAGACTTAACCCGGAAGGCGTCTCCAGAAAGATATGTGCTGGTCCAATCCGGCGCTAGGGATTCAGCTAACCGTGTTGATTCTATTACGGGAGCCACAATCACATCCACGGCTGTGGAAACGATGCTTAACCGAGATATCCAAAGAATTCTAACGGAAAAAGACAAAATCAGGGGAATTGATTGGCAATTTCTACCCAAAAGATAGCTCTAGATGGAGTTTGGTATAATAATCCTATTTTTAGACAGGTCTTAGGAATCTGTTCCACACTCGCTGTCACAAACGTTGTCACCAATACAGCGGTCATGTGCATTGGGTTGATTTATACAAATGCTGTATCATGTGTTACCGCATCCGCTTTGAGATCCGTCACCCCATTCAGACTCAGAATAATATCATCTACGTTGATAATAGCGGCGTATGTAATAGTTTTGCAGAACTTTCTGATGGCTTACCTTCCGGACATAAGTTCTCAATTAGGACCGTATGTTGGATTGATCATCACCAATTGCATCGTTTTGGGACGTGTGGAAGCTTTTGCCATGCAAAACAAGCCCGTGCCTGCTCTAGTAGATGGTGTTTCTTCGGCGGTCGGTTATTCTTTAGTTCTCTTAATCATAGCTCTGTTCAGAGAAACGTTAGGATTTGGAACTATAGCCGGAATGAGTTTGCCATTTGATTTTACTCGGTGGACCATCATGGTAATGGCTCCCGGCGCATTTTTCATGCTTGCGATTGTGGTTTGGATAGCTAGATGGTGGGGCATGAAAACAGAAGAAACTACAAAAAAATGACAAGTGATTAGCTTGGTCGGAATTTGTGAACTAGACATAAAAAACATGTCGAGCAGGAGTTATCTATGCAAGAAATTGGGGCCTTCGTAATATTTTTCGCCTCAATATTCACCAGCAACATATTGCTTACCAATTTTCTGGGTATGTGCTCCTATCTTTCTGTCTCCAGGGAAATTAAAACGGCATGGGGCCTCGGGGTTGCAGTGGTCTTTGTAATGACCACAACCTCCATAGCCAATTATGTTGTTTATTACAACATTCTGGTCCCGTTGAAGCTCGAGTATCTTGAGTATATTGCTTTTATAATTGTTATTGCCGCATTAGTGCAGGTCGTGGAGATGATTATCGAGAGGACTTCAGATCGTCTCTATGCATCTCTCGGAATTTTTTTGCCTTTAATAACGGTTAATTGCGCTGTGCTTGGCGCCGCTTTGTTTCTGATAATACGTAAATATGATTTTTATCAATCACTTGCCTATGGAGCTGGAAGCGGTATTGGATGGATGCTGGCAATAATTGCTTTGGCCGGAATAAGAGCCAAAATGTCCAGGAGGTCTAAGGTTATTCCTGCCCTCGAAGGACCTGGAATCGTTCTCATAATAACTGGAATCATTGCCCTTGGGTTCATTGGATTCAGTGGAATAGTTCAAATTAATTAATCGATAAAGGGTTGGTATTTTGTATCTGAGCTACCTTTTGCCTCCTTTAGCCATAGCCAGCTTGGCCACAGCCTTGGCCATAATCATCTTGCTGGCTGAACGCTATCTAATGGACTACGGCGAAGTAGAGCTGAAAGTTAACGACAAGCTCTATAAGGTTAAAGGTGGGTCAACTGTTTTAAGCACATTGAAACAGGAAAAGATATTTATTCCCTCCGCCTGTGGAGGGCGCGCCACCTGCGCTTATTGTAAGGTCACCGCGGTAAAAGGTTTCGGAGAAGTCTTACCCACAGAAACTCCTTTACTTACCAAGGAAGATCTGGCCAAAAATGTGCGTTTGGCTTGCCAGATCAAGGTGAAAAACAATTGTGAAATTAGAATTCCGGATGAATTATTTAGCATTAGGGAATTTAGAGCAAAGGTAGACTCCATTAGTGACCTGACTTACGACATTAAACATTTCAGATTTAGACTCCTATCACCACCTGAGATAGAATATAAACCCGGACAGTACATTCAGTTTCAGTCCCAACCATATGGAGATGTGTCGGAATCGGTTTACAGAGCTTACTCAATGTGCGGTCTTGCCAGCGAGAGGAACCAATTAGAACTAATGGTCCGTTTGGTTCCCGATGGAATTTGCACCACTTACATGTTCAAGCATCTGAAAGCCGGTGACGAGGTTATTATAAGTGGCCCCTATGGAGATTTTTACCTTCGCGACAGCAATAGAAGGATGGTTTGCATAGCCGGTGGTTCTGGAATGGCCCCCATTCGAGCAATCCTCTTGGCGATGACGCCGGAGGAAATTGAACGAAGAAGACCAATTTTTTTCTTTGGAGCACGAAGCAAAAAAGATCTTTTTCTAATGGATGAATGGCGGGAGTTTGAAGCCAGGCATCCTGCTTTTAAATTTCTTCCTGCTCTTTCGGGACCTGAGCCTGGCGATGATTGGACCGGGGCAACCGGTAGGATCACTGACGTAGTTGCGCAATTTGTTCCCGACGCAAAGGATTGCGAAGGATATCTATGTGGTAGCCCTGGAATGCTGAACGCCTGCGTCGAAATTCTCTGTAAGCTTGGAGTGGATGAGGAGCAAATTTATTATGACAAGTTTGCCTGACAGACCTGTAAAGGCTGATCCCAAGTTATTTGAAATCGAGGAGAAGCTTCGGCAGGGGAATTATCTCAAGGGCGAAAACCGATCCCTGAATCGTTTGTTGGAGGATGATGCGGCTCTTGTTGCCAGCCTGAACATGGATATGGCTTTTGTCACAAGCCAGTTAGACAAGTTTTACAAACAAGCATCCGAAGGACTTGGAGAACCTGTACTTGTGGAAAACAGTTATGAGGTTTCATTTAGGGAAGATCGAGGAAGAATTGCCTGTCCCTGGGGCGATAAATTCTTTGCTCCAAAGGCAGTGGTTTATGCCAGAAACATTAAGACAGGAGCCACCCTTAGATTCAGCGTCCTAGGATTGCACATGCTAAAGCGCCATGGTTTCTTTCAAGGTCAAGGCAGTCCTTTTAGACTGGAACCGAAGGAATTGAAGAGTTTTTTTGAGTTGTAAAAAGGCAATTGATTATTCGGTATTTCTTGCAAGTCTTTTTTCCAAGTTGATCGCTGCGCCATTCTTGAAGCAACAAAAAAATTTAGCTTACCA
>JBFXII010000222.1:0-5636 GCA_050176095.1 Desulfomonilaceae bacterium | reverse complement strand
AGCGCTTGCAACCAATAATGATCCTGACATCACAGTAGTTTTCGGGGGACATCTTCCCGCTGGACATCCACCAATAGTCTACACGGAAGACGCTTGGGAAACACCCATAGGAAATCTGACGATGGACGCGCGCTTTGCCAAGGAAATCATGGCGCAAACGCAAGCCGTTGCTGTTCCAGAAACCTTTGGAGATAATACGGTAGAAATACAGTTACCGTTTGTGAAATGGTTCTTTCCGAAATCCAGGCTAATCGCAGCCCACTCGCCTGCATCCATGTCTTCCGAATCTTTTGCGAAAACCTTGTGCGCTTTGATCAACCAACGGGAGATGACTGCGGTATTTCTTGGATCCGCTGATCTCACACATTACGGTAGAAATTATGATTTTTCGCCAAAAGGGTCTGGTATAGAGGCTGTAGAATGGGTAAAAAATGTCAATGACAAGTCTTTGATAGATAAGGCATTGGCCATGAATGCCCAAGGGGTGCTAGACGATTCCAGGGAATTACACAATACTTGTTCTCCAGGCCCGATCATTTCAGCAATGACATGCGCTTCAGTCCAGGGATCCAAGGCTGGCTTCCTGATAGACTATTTCACGAGTTACGATGTCATGCCTGGATCTAGTTTCGTAGGCTACGCTGCAATAGTGTATTAACTTGTTTCTGGATTAATGAATGGGGCTTGCTTTTGCGACCCGTGTCAAGCTAAATTCTTTTTTAGTTAGTATGAGCGCTAAGCCTTTGTAATTCATAGAGCCTCTTTGATTCCTCAACCCCCTTAAGACAAACTTCGAATTCTCGCTCTACGTAAAATTTCCCCTCGACCAATTTATAAGTTGTTTCTGAAACCACGACCATTCCTGCATTAGCGGTAGATTGAATACGATCTGTAAGATTAACATCCGATCCAACTATGCCATATTTGGCTCGGCTCTCTGTCCCAATGTTACCTATAACCACTTCTCCCGTGTTTATGCCTATTCCCATCGAGACATTTGGTAATCCTCGATCTAAGTTTTCGGAGACAAAATCCCGCATTGCCTCTTGCATGTCAAGAGCGCAATTAACAGCATCCAGAGCTCTTTCCACAATACTGGATTCCACGCCGTTGAAGAATACGAGGATTGAGTCACCATAGAAATCAACAATTATGCCTCGATATCTTTCGATCACTTCGATCATACGAGAAAAATAGCGGTTGAGCATTTTGATTACGACTTCCGGGGGAAGTTTTTCACTCATTACCGTGAAATCCCGGAGATCAGACATCATTATAGTAACTACACGTTTTTCTCCTCCGAGCCTTAGCGCCTCGGGGCGACTCATCAACTCTTGGGCAATTTTTTTATCGACGTACCGACCAAATGTTTGTTCTATAAGATCACGTTCCTTTAATCCATCGATCATGCCGTTGAAGCTTCTGGTGAGCTGTCCAATTTCATCTGATCTATCTCCAGGAAGTTTCATTGAATAATCACCATTTTGGACTCGAATAGCCGCTGAAGAAATTTCGCTTATAGACTGCGCTACAGAACGAGTCGTGATACGGATTAGTAGCAGGATTAAACCCAAGGCCAGTAATCCAGCCAACGCATAATAAGTTCGGAATCTTATGATTGGCTCAAGAATCACTCTACCACCGGACAATAGAACTACATACCAGTTGATTGAAGGAACTTTGTAAAAGCCCGCAACTATCTCAGGCGGGCTCATGAATTTATTGTTGCTAAATACTTTGCCATACGGCTTTGTTCGAATTTCCTTCAGGAGGTCTTTTTCAAGGGGATCCCCGGTGTCGCCAAGTTTCTTTCTGTTAGCTTGAGCCTTGTCCGTCGAGGCCAGGAACTGCCCGGTGCTCGTTATAAGCCACGCCGTTCCTCCTCCCATCAACCCCATCTGTTTGATAGGTTCCAGGAAAGAATCAAAACTGATTCGGACAATCAGTCTATTAGAAACCTTGTCTGAGTCAGACTTAAGGATGCGTATTATCTTTAGTGATCGGTCGAAGGCGTTGGGATCAAGCATCGGAGCGCAAAACCCAAATTCTCCGCATACCTCCATAGTATAAAGACCCTCGACTACTCCTGCTCCAAAATCATCAGCTAGCGGAGCCTTTCCATCCCCTGAGCCGTTCTCCACCTCGGAGCTTACTATATCGACGAATCGCACCCCAGGTTTTCCCAAAAGCTCCTGTATGAGAAAAGCCTGTGTAATATCTCTGTTGGGCGCTTCGTCAGCCTTTGCTATCAGAGTTATCAATTCCAGTTTTTGTTCAAGGCTCATGTTGATTTCATGCGCAGCCTGTTCCAACTGTAATTGAACCGATATGAGCCATTGATCAATCAAGTAGCCCCGTGAATAAACAAAACCCGCAAAACCAAAAGAAGTTACTATGATTGCAACCGGTAGGAGCAGAAACAACAGAAACCGTTTTTGTAATGAAAACACCATAATATTGAACCATTGTTGCCGTATATCGATTCATTATTGCGCTTATTGACTGCAATGAGCAAACAATACTTATCCTATTATAAGCGATGGCGCAAGCAATGAAAATGGCGTCAACAACCTAAAGATCCAGTGTCATTATTCACCTCGCAAAATACCAGAGTGTGGGGCGCTGTGTTTAGTTTCATCACCTGAGGGCCGTATCATCATTAACAACTTCTTTTTGGGTTGCAGGTCCGACCAACTGACCTCGCCGTATCGGAGAACTCGAGATCCTGCAATCTGCGCAGATTGCTGATCGGCGTGAGCCTTGTCCGAGAAGGCTCTGATTTCGGGTCCCATATCTGTTGAGGTGTCTATGAGGATCACATAATAACTATCTCGAGCGTTTAGAAATTTGTTGCTATTGTATTCCTTAATGAAAATGGATTTTATGTCAGAGGGAGAATAAGCATATTTTTCAGGTTCAAGCGCATACTTGAAAAAATCACTGCTTGCGTCAAACGCCACCACATTACCATTCTTAAATACAATTGCTGCCGGGGCGCCTGACTCCTGAACTATTTTCATTCCGCAGACGGGGCAAGGTTTGGAGAGATCGATTCTTGATCCGTCTGGTAATTCTTGTAAGTTTTGAGTAAAAGCATTTCCCGCAGACAGGGTAACGGAAATTGCCACGATTGCTCCTAAAACGGAATTTCTGAACGCTGAGCTTCTCATTCGTGATTCCTTTCTTTTTATTTACTACGATGTTTTGGATTCTGGGATCTTTTCATTTTGATTTCACTTCCCCAGCAGTAAATGGTTGGAACTACCAAAATTGTAATTATATCGATGGCCATTCCGCCAAAGCAGGGGAGGGCCATTGGAGCCATTACATCCGATCCCTTTCCTTTAGAGGTTAGGACTGGGATCAATGCAAGGATAGTGGTAGCGGTAGTCATGAGCGCGGGTCTGACTCTTCTGCAACCAGCCTCAATTACTGCTTGCCTAACCTCTGATACGGACTTGAAAGAGTTATTTCTGAATACCTGATCGAGATAAGTGGAATAGATTACTCCATCATTTGTCGCCACTCCAAAAAGAGCCAGAAAGCCGACCCACACTGCCACACTGAGGTTGTATGGTCTCACCTGAAAAACATCCCTCATGTTAACTCCGAAAACTTCAAAATTTAGAAACCCTGGCTGCGCATATAACCAAAGCATTATAAAACCGCCAGACCAGGCCACAAAGATACCGGAGAAAACATTTAGCGATGTTGGAATAGAATGGAATTGGAAATATAGAACAAGAAAAATGATCATGAGAGCCATCGGAATGACAACTCGCAGAGTTTTTTCAGATCTGACCTGATTTTCATAAGATCCTGCGAATGAAAAGGATGAACCATCGGGTAGCTTCAGGGAGCCCGCCGAAATCTGGTCACGAAGATAACTCTGGGCGGCGTCGACCACATCAACTTCGGCATTACCGGGACGTTTATCGAATAAGACATATCCGGTCAAAAATGTGTCCTCTGACTTAATGCTCATGGGACCGCGTGAATATGTCAAAGTAGCTACCGAGCTTATGGGGATCTGAGTCCCATCCGGCGTGGTTATCAAAAATTTTTCAAGCGCTTCAATTGAATCCCTTAACTCTCTCTGATATCGAACGCGAACAGGGTACCTTTCTCGTCCTTCAACTGTTGTGGTGATCGTTTTCCCGCCAACTGCAATTTCTATGAGATTTTGAACATCCTGGATCGGAAGGCCAAAACGCGCGATAGCCTTACGATCTATTTCAAACTCCAAGTAAGGATTGCCTACTAGACGATCGGCCACTACTGTAGACGGGTCGATCACTGGGACCTCTCTCAAAAACTTTTCAATTTCAAAACCGACCTTTTCTACATCTTCAATACTTTTTCCTTTTATTTTCACTCCCATGGAGGCCCGCATTCCACTCTGAAGCATTACAATTCGAGCGGCAATGGGTTGAAGTTTGGGAGCAGATGTTACTCCGGGGATTCGTGCCGCCTCGGTGATTTCTTTCCAAATGTCTGCTGAAGATTTGATGTGAGGTCGCCAATTTCTGATTGGCTTTCCTGTTTGAGGGTCGACGATTCTCTCTCCCGTAAGAGAATCCACCTGATATTCAGGAGCATAGTTTATGATGGTTTCAATCATGGAGATAGGGGCAGGGTCCAGAGCGCTTTCAACTCTACCTATCTTACCCACAACAGAAGTAACTTCAGGAATAGACCTGATTGCCATGTCTTGCTTCTGAACAACGTCTAGAGCCTCCGAAATTGATGCATGTGGCATTGTTGTGGGCATGAACAGAAATGATCCTTCATCCAGATCGGGCATGAATTCTTTACCAAGACCCGGAAAGGCATGCGATAGACTCGACCATACTTTTGACTGTCTTATAGGGCTAATCTGTCCATGTGTGAAATGCTCGCGAGATGTCGTGGAAGGTGATGAAGAAAAAATTGAATCGTACGCCCATGGGAAAAAACCAAAAACTCGGTCAAATCCTAGCCATATGATCCCTCCAAATATGACAATCAATGCTGGTATCATCATGAAAAGGGCCTTATGGTTGAGACTCCATCCCAGAATGGATCCATAGAAATAAGTAATGACTCTTCTCAGGGATAATAGTCCAAAAATCATTCCCGAAACAAAAATAAGATTTCTTAGGAATCCCAAATCCGGTCCGAGAGGCAGCCAATGTTTTGTGAGAAGTAATACCACCGCCAATAGGGCCAGAATATTGAGAAATGATGGTACTCTCTCCTGAATGTTAGGTTTTAAATACAAGCTGATTCCTTTGCCGGCTCCAACAACAATCAGCGCTATACCAATCAAGTATGACAGCCCAAAATAAAGCCAGACTCCGATCAAGATCATCAGCGTATTAGTGATCAATCTGGTTTGAGGCCTATAATTTCTTTTTCGGAAAACTATGTGAGCTAAAGGGGGGATGAGAGCAAGAGCCAAAATGAGAGATCCGGCCACGGCAAACGTTTTGGTGAAAGCCACTGGCTTGAACAATTTGCCTTCTGGTCCTGTTAATGTAAAAACCGGCAAAAACGATATTATCGTAGTGAGAGAGGAAGTTATTATTGCAGATCCAACTTCCATTGTGGAGCGGTGGATTACATCCAATAAATTAGAGGTATCCTGATCCTCCTCT
>JBFXII010000221.1:0-5660 GCA_050176095.1 Desulfomonilaceae bacterium | reverse complement strand
TACCCATACGCGGAATATTGTTTTCCCGTGGGCCAAGTTGTAATAATCGTCCCAATGTTGAGTAGCCATATTAAATGCATCCAATTTCAACAATTGGGTCAGTATAGATCGAATCTCCTCGAACTCCAGATCATCTTCAAAAGTAATTGTGAAAATGTTGTTTGCGTGGAGGAAAGGAACTGATTCCATTTGGTTGACTCTCATACAATTAATGGCTAACTAGAGTGTTTCACTTTTTAACCTTTTGGAAACAAAAGAATCGATAAAAACGGTCTTAGATCACGATTGTTCACTAATCATGACCTTACATCAGTTATGAATTGGAAGTCATGAAAAAAAAATCCATTAAAATTGCCTTTATTTCAGTTGGCCTTTGTGTGCTTTTGAATGGATGCGCCTCAATCATGGATGCCAATTTCAAAACACGCGAGGGAAAAGAAAGCCCTTTCAAAGCCCCCTCAAACACGTATGAAATTCCGAGAGACCCCACATTTCGAGAATAAAGAAATGTAACAAGAACAGAAAAGGGATGAGACCCTTTTGAATCTCATCCCGATCTGCAATCACAATATTAGGCGGCAGCTAGTTCTGAGTGTAAATAGTTTCCTTTCAATTTCTGCAGCGCAGCTCTCTCTATCTGTCTGGCTCTTTCTCTAGTAACCCCGAAATGTTCACCCAAGTCTTTCAAGGTCTCTGGTTCTTCAGAGAGTATTCTTTTCTGTATGATATAGCGCTCTCGTGCATTTAAAGTGTCAAGCGCTTGGGATGCCCATTCCTGGAGCTTTGCTTGGCCCTGAAGATCCGCTAGCGCCAATTCCTGATCCATACCCTCATCTCGTAAAGTATCAGCAAAAGAATCCCTGGAACTTTCTCCGAGCATATCATCAAGGGATAGATCTCTGCACTTCAAACGAGACCACATGTCAAATACTTCATCTTCGGTAACATTGATTTTGTCCGCCAATTTCGAAACCTGATCTAAATGAGAATCAGCGTCAGAGGCGTCAGGCAGATCTCCAATTCGGTAAAACAGTTTGCGCTGCGCCTGTGTTGTCCCGACTTTAACCATGGACCATGACTTAATTATGTGGTTCTGTATATACGCCTTTATCCACCATACAGCGTAAGAAATGAGTCGGTAACCCTTGTCGGGATCAAAACGTTCAACAGCCTTGATCAGTCCTAGGTTACCCTCCTGAATCAAGTCCATAATCTTCACGCCGTAATTCTTATAACCGAGAGCTACTTTTATTACAAATCGAAGATTGGAAGTCACCAACTCGTTTAGGCAGCCTGTGTCTCCCGTTTCCCTGTATTTAATCGCAAGCTCGTTTTCTCTCTCTCGAGAAAGTATCGGGTATTTATCAATTTCACTCAGGTAAACTTTCAAACCATCAGTTTCGGTCCAAAAATCCATTGCAACCTCCCGACAAATTCTATCGGCAAAGTATAAGATGCCCTAATGGCCAAAAGGTTTCATGGATACTAAAATAAAAAGCCCACAACTGTTTTGTGGGCTTTACAAAATTACTTCCGCTAAAAAGTTTTTTGGATACCTTCTCTTTAACTTGTTTGCTTGTCTCTCAACATTCACAAGTAGAGGTTTCTGGTTGCTCCCCTTCTTCTTCCTCTTCTTCAGCAGGACCCTCTTCGAATTCTTTTAATCCCTTCGCCAATTCCTCCAATCGTTTATCAACCAAATAATTGACTGTTCCTTCTGGATAATTTCCGGACTCATCTTTTTCTCCCGCCTTAACACCCATGACTATCTCAATACCCGTATCAATACAATCCACCGCCCACAAATTGAACGAACCCTCTTTGACCGCCTCTATAACCTCTTGAGATAGAGCCAAATCTCCGATGTTTGAACGTGGGATCATTACCCCTTGATTACCAGTTAAGCCCTTGGCTCTGCACACTTTAAAAAAACCTTCAATCTTCTGATTCACCCCACCAATTGCCTGAACTTCCCCATTCTGGTTCACGCTTCCTGTAACGGCTATACCTTGCTCAATAGGTATACCTGATAGGGAGCTCATCAACGCATAAAGCTCTGTAGATGACGCTGAATCCCCGTCAACTCCAGAGTATGATTGTTCAAACGTGATGCTGGCAGTCAGAGTCAATGGTTTTTTTTGTGCGAACCTGTCTCTGAGGAATCCCGAAAGTATCAGCACGCCCTTGTCATAAGTTGATCCAGATAGCTCAGCTTCTTTCTCGATACTTATAATTCCAGATTTGCCCATACTGGTTTTCACCGTAATCCGAGAGGGACGACCAAAAGAGAATTCCGGAAGGCTATAGACACTCAAGCCATTGATTTGACCCACCTTTGCTCCTTCGGTGTCAATCATTATAATTCCGTCTTCTATAAATTCCTGAACCTTGTCTTCAAACATACTAACGCGTTCTATTCTGTCCCTATTGGCTTGTTCAACATTTGCTGCGCAGATCATTTTAGTCCCATTTTGGCGAGCAACGTGATCTGACTCCCTTAATAGATCAGCAATTCTTTCAAACTGAGCTGTTATTTTCTTTTTTCTGCCAGCCCATCTTGTGGCTAGTCTTGCAATTGCCTCGATCGCTGATGCATCCGCAGGCGCCAATCCTTCGTCCTGTATGATTCTGGCAAGAAAACCTACCAGCTTTTCGATGTTGGTCTGGTTGTTAGGCATCGTAGAGTCAAAATCAGCCTTGATCTTGAATATCTTTCTGAAATCTTCATCATACCAATGCAAAAGATCGTAAATTTCCGGATCTCCGATCATTATTACTTTGAGATTTATTGGAATACTTTCAGGTTTCAAAGCGGAATTGAAAATGAAGCTATACGGTTCACTTTGAATTTCGGTGACGTGATTCCGCAAACTTCTTTTTAAAGTCTGCCACCCACCAGGTTCCATTAAAAGGTCTCTAGAGTTGATTACTAAGTATCCCCCATTTGCTTTTAGCAAACTTCCAGCTCTAATATGGCGGTAATCCGAATACCAGATACCTTGCTGATCAATCACTCTTTCAATTGTTCCAAAAAGATTCCTAAACGTCGGGGTCGTTTCTACAATCACAGGTGGTTTTTCTGTTTCCGAATTGTCTACAAGCACATTGACTTCGTAGTTTCGTAAAAGAGATGGGTCTGGAGGCAGCAACATTGGGGCGCTCACGGCTTCTTGTCCCGGCGGAGGCGTAACCAATCTGGGACGAAACCTTTCTAGATGCAACATTATGTCTGACTCAATCTCGTCAAGATAAATCTTAACCGACTCCTCTTGGCGACTCTCCCGGATTGACGAGAGTAAATCTTTCAGTAAAGGTTCGACCCATTCTTTACCTAGTTTTTCGAGATCTTCTTGAATCGTTTTATCAATGTCCCGAGCTGTCTTGAATATTTTCTCCATTTCTTGAGAAAGTTCTTTGTATGTATTCTTGAGTTTTTCAAGTTCATCAGCAGAGAATTTGCCTTCCTCAACAAGAGCCTCAAGTTGCTCAATCTTCATCGGATTCCCGACCACCACAGGCGCAAGATCTGGCCTAGTAAATGGACCAACCTGAACTTGAACCATCATGAAATTCTGAGATGTGACTTTGGATTCGAAATTTTTGAATAACGCTTTCTGGGCCCCTATGTGTCTATTGACTATTTCATTGCGCGCCGCTTGGAATTCCTCGCTCTCAAAAATGGCAGGGATTTTCTTTTTGAGCGAATTAATCAGATCAGCTATTTGATCTCTAAAAATTCTCCCTTGCCCCGCTTGGACGGTAATTAGTCTCGGTTGATCTACATTTTTGAAATTGTGCACATAACAGAGATCATCCGGTATTGGTCCACCAATATTGAATTCTTCCAAAAGCTTGGTAACTGTAACAGATCTGCCGGTGCCGTTGATTCCTGAAGCAAATATGTTATAGCCAAGACTTTTCATCGCCAGACCCAACTTTATGGCTTTAACCGCTCGCTCCTGCCCTATTATGCCTGGTTGAACTGATACGGATTCGGTTGTTCCGGTTACTAATCCCTCTGATGGACCGCGCCAGCTAAGATCTTCCCAACTCAATTTGAGGTTGTTTCTTAAATCAGTCATTGTTGTGCTTCCTTGGATTGTATTTGCAGATGTAATCTTCCTATCTCTATCGAAATGTTAAGCAATTTCGGCCTACAAAATCTTACGGGGTTGTATTCTGAACACCAAACAACTCCTGATCAACAAGCTCCACCAAAATGTGCTCCACTAAAATTTGTGTTTCCTGAATTCTAGGAGTAATGGAACCGTAAATGGCCAGGTAGAAGTCGCAGTATTCCTTCATGGCAGAGTTTTCGGCTCCACCCAATCCTATTGTGACCAAACCCATGGACTTGGCCATCTTCAGTCCTTTGATCACGTTAACTGAAGACCCTGAAGTGCTTATGCCAAGAGCCACATCGCCTCGCTTACCCAAAGCTCTCAACTGTTTTTCGAATATCTCTGAAAAGTCGTAATCGTTTCCAACTGCAGTTAGAATAGACGAATCCGTGGTTAACGCCATGGCGGCCAAAGGTGGCCTTTCCAACAAATACCTGTTAACAAATTCTGCAGCCAAGTGCTGGGCATCGGCCGCTGAGCCACCATTTCCGAAGATCATGAGCTTCCCACCGCTTCTTAAGCAAGCCGCAAGAGCTTTTACACTGGCTTCAAGGATTTGCGTTTGATCATTCAGAAAACGTTTTTTTACATTTATGCTCTCTTCAAAGATGTTCTCTATTAGTTCTTTCAAAATCCCCACCACCTAAATATTTGGCATTCCCACGCTGAACATAGTGATATCTAGATCATTTATCACAATAAGCCCTTAACATGAATCAATAATTAAAAAAACAAATTCCCGGCTCCTTTTTTATCAAGGCTGAAGCTCTGTTTGGATTCGACAATTTTTTCAACAATTTTTCAAAAGTGCTAGATTCGGATGCCCCCGAATTGGTAAATTCTTTTACGGAAAATGTCGCGGCTCCTTGACAGACCCTGTCTCGATAAGGTCTATATCATCTGTCCGTATTATCGTTAAAAAACAATTTCCCAGTGCAAAACACAAATTGAAAGCTGTTTGTTAATACGGCATAAGGCCCCTTTGGAGGGGGCATGAATGGATTTTTTCGAGGTTGATCTTATCACCAGGCGGCAGACACATTGAGTGTCCGAATTTGAGGTGTTAATGAATTTTTCAAAATTCGCTATTGTTGATTACTTTGATAATGCGAAAATTACCTGTGGACTGATCACAGACATAGACGAAAATCGCTTGAAACTTGTCAATGACTTAGGCAAAGACGTCAAGATCTCAGGCAATAGAGTTTTAACCTATGGACACGATAAATCAATTAGAGAAGGTTCATCTAGATCTGAAATAGTTTCAAGACTTAAAGAGATTAACGCGATCAGGGAATCCATCAAAACTCAGATAGACCTTAAAGAGCTTTGGGAAGTCATAGGGCAAGAGGAGGCTGAGTTTTCCATAGATGATTTGGCGGAACTAGTTTTTGGATCAAAAAACGATGTAAATTCGGTCTCAGCGTTGCTGCGGGCTATATTAGAGAACAAAACTTACTTCAGATCCAAGCCAGGGATAGTTGAGGTATCGACTACCGAACAGGTAGAGCAGGAATTAACAAGGAAACTCAAAGAACT
>JBFXII010000220.1:0-5673 GCA_050176095.1 Desulfomonilaceae bacterium | reverse complement strand
ATTTCAGGGGCCGACGAATAAATTTGGATCGGAGACTGGGTATCTCGAAAGGCCGGATGCTGTCTCAAGTACTCTTCTATCTGATACCTGTACCTGAATACCGATTCCTTCGCTTTTGGCATTAAGTCAGATTGAGCCTGAACATGTATGTTGGTGTCCCTGACACCCACTTCGAATGTCACAGCCTGACTCACAGGTATCTTGTTCCTGTAATTTTTAGTTTCATAAATGTCTTGGATAGCAGTCATTGGCCTTCCTATTCCGACTTTTTGGGGCGCTCTCACAAACCTATTCGTCCAAAAGTGAAACGAATTATTATTAAGCGATCATTTGGTGTCAAGGATAATTTCCCAAAGTTGGGGCCCAGATGAGAGTTTTATATTTGTATTTTCTGATTCCGCTCAAACCCAGAGTTACAATCATTGTGTTTTTCAAATAATTATGATAAGATAGCGAGTCAAACTCAATAGCAAGAGAAAGTAAGCGTAGCTAGGATAAGCTGCTAAAACTTCGTTCATTGTCCTTTAACATCTGGCAAAATTAATCATCAATGAATGGAGCAGTAGGCGTCTCCAGGGGTAGTAGTGAAAATACTTAGAGGTTTTTTCTCCTTAATTAAATGGGTTGCAATTGTTCTAGTACTGGTGGAAGCGTTTAGTTTTACTGTTATTTTGGTGAGTAATTACATTCTTTACGGAGTGGCTCGTGAGGGTAGCAGGGCCTTTTATGATCCGTACACTCTTTTTCTCCAGGATCCTAAGATCAGGCCAACGGTCGGTTCACGTTTGTCGACGGATGAATCCAAGAATTTTGTGATATGGATATTTGGCGGCTCTACAATTCGTGGAGACACGGATTTTGATGAACAAACTATCCCAAGTTATCTTGCCCAAGTTTTAAGTTCAAAGAATACCTCGATAAATTATTCGGTGGTCAATTTTGGAATCAATTCTTTCAACTCCCTGATGGAGTCGAAATACTTGCAAAAGGCTTTGATAGAGATTAGGCCGAAACCGAACCTTGTCATCTTCTATGATGGCGCAAATGATGTTAAGTACTTTTTGGAACACCGCGACCCTTACGGCCATCATGGATTCAGAAAAGTAAAAGCTATCATAGAGAGTTACCATTCCAGTTTTTTTGGGCTTTTCAAACCCTTGAATGCTGCTCTCTATTCTTCTTTCACCAAAGAATTGTATGACAAGATTAACCAGGTGTTCATTCCGGTACAATCGGAAACAAAATTGATTAAGCAACTCGCTGAGATGTCGGAAGAACGCTATGATTATTTGGATAAGATGGTCGGATGTTTTGGCGCAAAGTTTTTGTTGATCTATCAGCCTATGCTTTGGACTGAGACTTGTTCTGTTTCTGAAGCCATAAAAGCTACCGAGAGATCACATATAGTTGATTCTAGCAAGCTGAACGTTATGAGAAGCAATTTCACCGTGCCATATCAGATCTTGCTGGAACAGCTTAAAAACAAACCATATTTTATAAGCTACCGCAACGTTCTTTGCGACAGGGACCAGGCCGCTTATAAAGCCGACGGTGTCCATCTAACCAACTATGGCAGGAATGTGATAGCCAAAAAGATGGCTGATACGATAACTCCTTTTGTGGAACGGTGAACTTCCTGGCAAGGCTTCTGTGAATGAAAAGGGGTATTTGCGATTGTCTTTTTGGCCTGTTAGACAAATTGGCCTGAGTTGATATAGTTTTGATTCAGTGTTGGCGACTTATGGTTTCAAGTTTCTTGAATCCTTGATTGATTTCAAAATATTTATGCTCTCTTATGTGTCTGATTGCATTCATTGATAGGACCACAGAATGAAAATACTTTTGATCCACCCGAACTATCCTCAGACCTTCTGGTCGTTTGACAAAGTGCTCAAGATGACTGGGAAAAAGGCGCTAGTTCCGCCACTAGGTCTGATCACTTTGGCCGCTCTGTTTCCACCGGATTGGGAAGCTGAGCTTGTCGATATGGTTTTCCAGAAAGTTACCGAGTGCCAATGGAGAGAGACTGATGTAGTCATGATTTCCGGCATGGGTATCCAGCATAGGGGCATTCTGGAAAGGATAGGTGAGGCAAAAAGACGTGGGAAATTTGTCGTAGTGGGTGGGGCCTCTGTTTTTCATTTCCCGGATGACGCCCTTAATAGTGGAGCCGATATAGTTGTTGTAGGTGAAGCGGAAGTTAATATCGACCGTTTGATAGAAGCAGTGAGGCAAAGACAAAGCGGAATAATCATTTCTTCCAACGCAAGAGCCAATATGGAAGAAAGTCCAATTCCCAGGTTTGAACTCCTGGAATTGGACAAATATGTCGATATGGCCATCCAGTATTCGAGAGGCTGCCCCTTTCAGTGCGAATTTTGTGATGTCACGCTCATGCTAGGCAGAAAAGTTCGGACGAAGAGCCCATCGCAAGTTATTGGCGAATTAACAAAGCTTTATGATTTAGGATGGCGGAGGCTTGTCTTTTTTGTTGATGATAATTTCATTGGGAATATCCATCAGACCAAGCTGCTATTAAAGGAACTTGTGCCTTGGATGGAATCACGCGGTATGCCTTTTAATTTTTCCACACAGGCATCGGTAAACATGGCCAAGGATTCGGTTTTGCTGGAGCAGATGTTTAGGGCCGGTTTTTTCCGAGTGTTCCTGGGTATAGAAACACCGGACGAAGAAACGCTTAAAGAAGCTAGAAAGTACCAAAACACTGGAGTTGATCTCGTTTCTGCCTGCAAGAAGATTTCTGGGGCCGGTTTTCAGGTTATTGCCGGAACTATCCTGGGATTCGATAATGAGAAATCTGGAGCTGGAAAGAGACTCATAGAATTTGCAAATCAGACAAACATACCGGAAATATTTGCGACACTTCTTCAGGCGGGCCCCGGCACAGACATGTGGGTCAGACTCGAAAAACAAAACCGCCTGCTGTGCTCTGATTTTGACACCATTAGCAACCAGACAGGCCTCATAAACTTCGTGCCTACCAGATCACTCCAGGAAATAGTCTCAGAATTCGTCGACTTGTACGAGACACTTTATGATCCGAAGAACTACCTTAAGAGAGTTTACGAACATTATTCACAAATGAATCCACCAAAGGTCAAGAAATCTTTCAAACTACCCTACTTAATGGAGCTGAAAGCTGCGTTAACAGCCACTTACCGAAATGGCTTCGTTTACGAAAGTCGTTTGGATTTTTGGAATTATTTATTTAAGGCGATCTGGCGTTTTCCTGACAGATTCGACAGGTTTGTTACAGCGCTCGTGGTTGCGGAACATTATTACGAATTTCGCCAGACCCTGATTTCAAACCTTTCGACACAAATGGAAAAGCTTTCTAATGAAGAGAAAAATCAGTTCTATATTCAGGAGATACCGAGCCCCAGCCCATCAATTTGAACTCTTCCAAACGATTATCTGTCATGTAATCTCATGACAAATCAACGTTTGGACTCTTATTTTTCAGGGGTCTTTAATCTTCGGTTTCTTTGGACTTACCACTTGCCCCTTCTTCGACGAGGGACTTGAGATCATAGGCCCTGATCTGACTCCTGGAACGAAGAAAAGCAAGCCAGTCGGTTTTTTTCCTTTCAAGGGTTATCAATCTCAAGCCATTCAAACCCGGCAGAGTGTCCACAGTGAAATCCGCTATCATACCCTGAACTTTTGGAGTAGCCCATTTTTCTTCGAGGGCGTCTCCAGTCCACACAAGTCCTTTGATCCGGCCCTCCTCTAACATCTTGGTGCGGCTTAACATTCTCATTGTCTTCGAGCTATGCGAAATAGCCAAAATTTCATATTTGTTGTCTTTATCGAGCGGCAAGGACATTATTCTAGGTCTGACATAGGCAGTGTCTATTGAAAGGTCCTTTTCGGTATCCTTACTTACTTCGGGACCAACCCAGCGAAGAATTACATCTGATCCACCATAATATGATTTGGAAACATAAAGCCGTTTTCCGGATGGATCGTAAATCCTTAAATGGTCCTCCTTGTCATAGACTGCTATCAAGGGCTTTCGCTGACCCTCAAAATCACCGATAGTAAAACCGAAAATAGGAATCTTTAGAGGAATTCCGAAGCGATCTGCTTGTGTGAGTTCATCTCCTTTATCTTCAATATTAAATATCGGTCCCTCATACATTTTGCTCATGCCCTTGCGCTGCCCAAGCAGCATCGGACCTCGAGTGGGATATTGAATCACCCGTAGAAAATACGGAAAGTCCTGAACAACCCGATTAAGGCTGCCGGCGCGGTATTCCAGGACAAAAGACGCTACCGAGCCGCGGTTTTGAGCGGTGACATATATTCTCGCGGGACCCTGTTTTCTTATTTTAGCTACGTCGATGGCCTTTATTTCCAGATTCCCCGAATTGTATTCGGCCATCTGACTCATGTGACCGGCATTAAAACGATGGACATAAACGTTGGATGGATCCGCCACGACAATCTCGTTCTTACCATCGCCGTCCACATCACCTACCCCCAAACCCACTGCTAAAAGGCTTAATTCTTCGCCTCGCCAAACCTTATCCACTTCGGAGTTCTTTGTTGAAGTTTCGGAAGACGATTGAGCGACCAGGCTCGAAGAAATCGCGCCAGCCGTTGTCATTGAAGCTGTTGGTCGGTTAAATTCTTGAGCGCCCTCATGTACAGCAGCATTTTTTGAGTGGCCTGGACCTGTTTGATCAATTTCAGACGTCCCGGCTATTTCCGGAGCTACGGGCGAAGAGAGATCACCTGAGGCCGCCATGCATGTTGGAGAGCCAAAATTTAATGACAGTATCAAAATCAAGTTTACCGCTAGTAACCATCTTGCCATGAAGCCCTCCAGTCCTTAACCTTTCGAAATCTTTATATATAATTATGGCTCTAGAAACAAACCACCCAGTAACAAGATTTCTCAAGCAATATAAGACAAGGGAGTTGATAATTACAATTAATTTATTGAAAGACGTCATAACATATTGTTCTATTAAGATTATTAATGAAACAAATGGGGATGAGTTTATGACAAATCAATTTTCGCCAGGTTTTGGCGGATTTTGCTAACCACCAACGCCCCTAATAGCGGTAGACAACTCGTTTTCAGGATCGTTCGGCTCGGAAAGTTCAAGTTAGAAGCCCTTGACCATCCTGGATTCAGAAAAAAATGAGTGGATAAGAATTTTTTGAATCTAAAATACTCGCGTCGCATCTGATAGAGTAGATCCGAAAGATAGTTTAGGTTTGATATTCGGACAGGAGGACTAAAATGAACAGGAGCACAGGACCAACATATACAAGATATAGGTGTTGCATCGGCGAGATCTGCGAGCCATTTGATTCCTTCCTGGCAATTTCTGAGTGTTACGAGCGTGGCGGTCAATTGGCCAGGCCATCGAGTGAATCAAGCGGCAAATCATCTGAGCCGAGATCGAGTTCAAAGGACATCAGTAGTTGACAGCTTAATTGCTGCAATATTTAGTCCATAAAATTATATTTCTTGAATGAGACAAGATGAGCGCTTCCGGAATTGGATACCGGAGGCGCTTTTTGTTTTTTGAAATTAAAAAGTGCTTTTCTATCATAGTGTGATATTTTAGTGGTTTTTGATCTCTAAAGCATTGATTTTCAAATCTTGGCCTATAAAATAGGATTTTGCAGGATTGGAGT
>JBFXII010000219.1:0-5685 GCA_050176095.1 Desulfomonilaceae bacterium | reverse complement strand
AGCAATGGGAATAATGCGTGTGACGAAAATTGTCAAGCTCGGCAAATGATTAGCATGCTCTTATGGATTGAACATTGTACATAAAGAAAAGCCGGAGTAGAAACCAACAACTCCGGCTCACTCTATCAAATATTTTCTCACTACGCTGTGGCTTCTGACACCATTGGCAGAAACTCGGTCCTGAGTTTTTTCAATGCCCTTTTTTCAATTTGACGCATTCTTTCTCTGCTAGTGCCAAAATGATCGCCAAGCTTTTGAAGTGTCCACGGATTGTCTTCCATGAATCTCTTCATGACAATAAATCGCTCTCGGGAATCCAGTTTTTTTAATGCCTTCTCAGTGGTTTTCGAAAGTTCCTTTTCCGTTTCAACCTCTATCATTAAAGACTCCTGGTCAGCCGACTCGTCCTGAAGCAACTCTATAGGAGTCAGATCATTCTCTGATCCGAACGTCTCGTTCAAAGACCAATCTCTGGCTTTAACCCTAGCTTCCATTTCTATGACTTCGTCAGTCTTGACCTTTAGTTGGGCAGCCAGTTGGTCTATTCGAGAAGAACGAGAAGCCTCATCATCATGTTCGCCAATGTCCCCAACCCTAAAAAATAATTTCCTCTGGGCCTGGGTTGTCCCTAGTTTCACTAAATTCCACGAACGCAAAATGTAATTCTTGATATATGCTTTAATCCACCATATCGCAAAAGATACTAAACGGAATCCTTTGTATGGATCGAATCTTTTCACTGCTTTCATAAGGCCTATTGTGCCTTCTTGAACAAGATCCTGAACCGGAAGCATGTAGTGCCGATATTGAAACGCTATCTTAACGACAAACGGCAAGTGCGACACTACCAACTCGTGAGCAGCCTCAACATCGCCGGTTTTACTTAGCTTCACTGCCAATTCAAATTCACGTTCAGCGGTAAGAGGCTGTATCTTTCTAACTTGGCTCAAGAAGTGATCAAGTTGGTTCGTTGATACAACCGGATAATTCATCTCTTCTCTCCTGTTTAACTGTTTTTCTTAACAACCCAAACAAAAAAACGAGCATCAACCTAGCCGTACAGAATTAATCATTCTTCAGGGATTTGTCAATGCTCTCGCAAAAAAGTTTCTTATTATTGTTCTTTTTCTAGAATTCAGTAATCATGGTCTAGCCTTCTGAAATGGGTATCTTTCTAGGCACAGCCTTGGCCGCCTTTGGTAGTCTTAGTTTCAGCACTCCATCGGAAAGATTAGCCGAAATAGCTGATCGATCAATTACATCAGTGAGCAGAAAAGACCTGTAATAGTGCCCGACCTTGTACTCCACCAACAAGTCTGTTCCTTCATTATTTGGTTCTGTAACCTTACCGATTATGGAAAGCGTGTCGTCTCTAAGATCTATATCCAAATCCTCCGGTTTTACCCCTGGCAAGTCAACATTCATAACGATTTCTTGAGATGTCTCATAGATGTCCACGGCAGGAGTAAAGAAGTCACCTTCATGGGTAAGCTCACCTTTGTCTACATTTATTCCGGTCTTCTCAGAAGACTGGATCCCTTGTGTAGTCATTGCTATTCCTCCCGTGCTAAGCTTTACTCTGAGCTAATCTTGATCTGTTTGGGGACGGCTCTTTTTTCCTTCGCCAATGTCACTTTAAGAATTCCATTCCTATAGGTCGCCGTAACATCCTCTGAATCAATTTTCGCAGGGAGAGTCAAACTTCTCTGAAAAGGTCCGGTGGCTATTTCTCGCCTGTGATAACTAGCGCCGGAAGGTAATTCCTCAGCCTTGCGTTCACCCTTAAGAGTCAGCGTTCCACCCTCTATCTTGAGCTCAAGATCCTCTATCTTCATCCCGGGAATCTCTGTCAGAACAACAAACGAATCAGGGTTTTCCTTAACGTTCATGAGCGGAAACAGCCGGGATTCTGTCCAAAAAGTCCTCGGAGACTGACCGCGCACATTGTTCATCATGTTAAACATATCATCAATTCTCCTTAGCATCTGCAAGTCCCCTCGCCTAAGACCTCCGGTACGCCATAGTTGCATGATCAATACTCCTCTCTAAGAAATACCATTTTCTTTATTTTGTCCTACAAATCGTATAGCTATCTGCAATCACTGTCACTTTTAGATTTTGAACAACAATCTTACCTCGCGCCTATTCCCTACTATTTGTCAGGTAAGCACTGCTCCAATATTGTCAAGTAACTAGCCTGACAAGATAACTCCTCGAGCTTCCTTACACCTGATTCTGGACTTATTCCATCAAACTGTTGTATGTTTAAACAATTGATTGCGAGGAGGGTCGGAGCAAAATGCAGCAACTTTCATTTTTAAACACTATAAATTCAATTGAGGAAAGAATATTAGCAGGGGGATCGATTCTACGCTCGGAAGCTGGACAATTGATAAATGCGCCTGACGACCAAGTAATGGCTCTTGCCGCAGCTGCGGATCGCTTGAGAATTCATTTCAAAGGTAATGAGTTCGACTCCTGTTCTCTGATCAACGCAAAGTCCGGACGTTGCTCAGAGGATTGTATTTTTTGCGCCCAATCAGGAAAGCACATTAGTTCGTGTGAAACTTATGGCTTGCGATCCGATGATGAAATAATTCGGGCGGCTGAATCCGCATATAAATGGGGGGCAAAGAGATTCTGCACAGTCACTAGTGGCGGAGCTTTGTCGGATAGAGATTTTGACAGATTGATAGGAGCGCTCGAGAAAGTTAGAGACAAGGTGGACATAAATCTAGATTCTTCATTGGGTTTCCTGAGTGACGAAAGGGTGGACAGATTGGTTTCAGTCGGAGTGACGCGTTATAACCACAACCTTGAGACGTCTCGTGAAAACTATGCAAACATTTGCACCACCCATAGTTTTGAACAAAGGGTACAAACAGTCAAAAAGATACTTTCCAGAGGTTTATCCGCTTGCAGTGGGGGAATTATTGGATTGGGAGAGAAGATCTCACAGCGTTTGGACATGGCATTTACTCTGTTGGAACTTGGTGTTGATTGTGTTCCAGTGAATATTTTAAACCCAAGACCTGGCACGCCACTTGAAAATGCGGTTCCTCCTCAACCTCTAGAGATCATAAAGACATTATCGGTATTCAGATTCATTCTTCCTAAAGCGACGATCAAAATTGCTGGAGGTAGGGAACAAAATCTTGGTGATTTTCAGGGGCTAGCCTTGAGAGCGGGCGCAAACGGCATGATAATTGGAGGATATCTAACTACTGCTGGACGGCAAATCAACGATGATTTGAAATTGATAGCTCAGGCAGGATACCATTTACCACAGCACGTCATGTGAAATTTTCCGGGAAATGTCATCAGGCGCCACCCAGCGCTCATTGGATTCTCCTCTAATTCATGGTGGATTGTTAAAACCCCATTAGTCTAAAAAGAAAGGGCTAAAAACAAAAAATCTATTGGGAACCATTCTAATTGAAGTCTCAAATCATTCGTGGTCCCGAGATCTTATGACTAATTCACTAGACCTATCATATTAAGTTCATCAAGCAATTCTATTTCACGACTAAAAGTGATTGTTAAGATTCCCACAGATGAGGCCCTTTGAGTATGACCATAATTGTCGTCAACAAATAAAGCGTTTTGGGGAGCCAATCTCAACTTATCCAGAACATCAGTAAATATTGTCACATCTCTTTTGCTTTTTCCCAAATAATACGAATTAAAAATGTGATCAAATTCATAATAGAAATGATCGCGGTGGTCCAGTTCATCCAACCAATTTGTCTGGTCACTAAGCATGCTTACAGTTATGTTTTTTCGTCTAAGCATCCTGACTATTTGGATCATACTGGATCTAATTATGAATCGACTCAATATTTCCTGCCTCATTACCTCATTCGTCATCGAAATTCCTGAGCGATTTCGTAAAGCATTCCAGAAGGAGGATTCAGAAACTTTTCCGGTTACGTAACCAGTTTCGTACACGCATTCGGTAGCCAATTCAAAAAATGCTTTCTCATCTATGTTGGATAAACGCGCTATGGAAAACAACCCTTCCCTAAAACCCTCTTCAGCTATAACCCCACCGTAATCAAAAAAAATAGTCGAAATTTCTGCCGAACTTAAAATTTTGTTACTCTTGGACATATTTTAGCTTGAACACTTTCCTATAAAAATAGTGATTGATAAAATTGCATGTTAATATATAATTAGAAATCTGTATTGTTAAGTCAATGCATCCAAGACTCCGCCATGTTGGCGCGACGGATGGGGCACATTTTCGTCTGTTACTGTATCTTGTATAATCTCGAAACAACAGGTAGGGCTACGCTTAAATAGCGCTAGTTATCCGTATCGCAGGTCAGATAATTAAGGAGTAATGTGAATGATGTATCAGAATTGTGAAAGCAACGGTAAACTATGTCTTAGGGATGAGAGAGGGTCATCTGTTTACAGCTTTCTGGGGTACGCTGTCTTAGCAGTTCTAGTAGTTGTCTTATTGTTCGTTTTTCCTTGGAGTCAGTTAACGGGTCCGAAAGCGAGCGCAGATGTGGCGGCGGGCAATGACGCTATGTCAAAGAAACAATTCGATAAGGCAATAGTCTTTTTTGAAAAAGCTCTGAAAGCCAATCCTGATGACGCTGTGGCCCTAATCGGCAGATCAAGGGCAGCTCTTCAATTAGGCGACATAGAAAAGGCGCTTAATGACGCAAACACCGCAATTCAGAAATCCCCGACTTACGCTGATGCCTATGGACAGCGTGGTGTAATCTTCAAGATGAAACAGCAAGCGCCTGAGGCCATAAAGGATTTCTCCAAGGCTGTTGAATTAAACAACAATTATGCATGGGCCTATGCGCAAAGAGCTGACCTTTATTCCCGAACCCAGGAGCAAGAAAAGGCCCTCAAAGATGCTGACAGGGCTTTAAAGAGCAAGCCTGACTTTGTTGAAGGTCTGAGACTAAGGGCATGGATATTGAGCCGAATGGGCAAGTGCAAGGAAGCATCAGAGGATTTTCAAAAAGTTGCTAAGTTGAGCCCAAATGACGCTTGGTCCATCCAGGACACCGCATGGTTCCTCTTGACCTGTCCAGACGAAAAACTTCAGGACGCCACAAAAGCTATGGAATTGGCCCAGAAGGCCGCTCAAATGTCTGCCGATCAGGACGGTGTGTTCCAGGAAACAATTGCTGAAGCTTTCTTCAAACAGGGAGATGCCTTGAAGGCAATAGATCATCAGAAAAAAGCTATCGAGATGGGTTCCAAGAAATGCCCAGATGGTTCGTGCATTAAAGAAATGCAGGAAAGACTCAAAAAATATGAATTGGCAGCTCGCCAAGAAATTAGAAAAGCCTATGAATTCCTTCCTATAGATAGCGCCAACTAGATTTATTTTTGACAAACCAAAAAAGGCGGATCCGTTACGAATCCGCCTTTTCTATTTTTAATAATTGCGGTAAAATTACTTCCAGGATTCCAGTTTAACCACCCATTGTTCTCCCTTCAAATCCTGGAAACGCACTTTAACCGATTTGCCCAAAAATGGAGCGAGCCTAGGTCGATCATTCTTTTCTATCTTGGCTATTTTTCGCGCATCATTGGCTCCAATTAAAGTAACGCTATCTGAATCTATACGGGACAACTTCCACAGGAACTCGTCAGCCAGAGAGTCCGTGGCGCCCATGCAAAAACCCACCACGCACAAGACACCTAACCACTTTA
>JBFXII010000218.1:0-5693 GCA_050176095.1 Desulfomonilaceae bacterium | reverse complement strand
GTGAGTCGTGGGTTCACAGGGGACTGAGGCCAATGACATTGGCTAACGCTTTTGTAATGGTTGATGAGAAATATCTTTTGAAAAGGTCTGATAAGCCTACCCAGTTAGAACCCGGATCATTCTATTTGGATCCTTTGGGAATCTATGTGATTCGATTGCTTAATGACGCCGATCCTAACACAGATCATAAAGTCGAAGTTTATGAGCTTGATTTTGCTTTTAATGGTGGAAACAGGTGGGGGGGAACAGCGAAGAACTGGATCGTTCTGCGTAATATGACCATACAGAAGTACGGGTCACATGGGATTTCTTCGGACGTTGACAACCCAGGACAGAACACCAATTGGCTATTAGAAAACCTTGATATCAGGATGAACCTTCAGGCAGGCATATTTGCGTGTGGAGACGACTGGATTGTAAGAAACTGTTCTTTTACAAAAAACCTCGTTCATGGATGCCAGATAAACGGCGCCAGGGTACTGTTTGAGAAAAACATTTGTTCTGAGAATGAATCATTTGGCAGTAGCGGATACGGAGGGGCAGGGTTATTAATTGGTCCAGATAAGAGCGCAAATTCATGCATGATACAACTCAATGAATTCTCAAAAAATGGGGACGCCGTAAACGGTTTCGGCTGCGGAGTCTATTTGGAAGGACGATCTTACGGAAACACGATTACAAATAACATTGTGTCCGGCAACACCCATTGCGGCATCGGTTTGTTTGGGTCCAGTGACAATCTTGTAACTAATAACATCGTGTCCGACACAGGTTCGGAAAAGCCTCATGACAATGTGGCGGCCATTCTTGTAGGTCACAGCCGTGAGGGCGCTCCGACCCAATCCAAAGGAAACCTCGTGGCTCAGAACACGATATGGAAATGCTCGACGCCGCTGAAGGTCCTTCAACCTACAGAACCGGTATCTGCTAACCAGCAAAACCTTTTTGTAAACAACGCATTTGCAGAGTATCTTTTCTTGAGTCCTATTCCAAAAAATTCCGGTGTTGAAACCAAGAACAACGCGTGGTTCCCATCTAGGCGCGAGTTTGATTTTAGCAAGAAGAGTTTAAAAAGTTTACTTGATGATAAGCGTGCATCTACAGATGAAACCACGCGATTCTCGGATCAGAATCCCAATTTCGCAGATCCGGAAAAATCTGATTTTCGATTAAAAAAAGGATCCCCTCTGATCGATAATGGTGTAGAAATAAAAGAAGTAGTGGTTGACAGAAATGGAACAAAACGTCCCTGCGGCAAATTGCCAGACATCGGGGCTTACGAATTTTGTGATTGATTGTATTTTCAAGTCAAGGAGCCCAATCCGGCAGTATTGATTTTGGTTACTCGTACGAAATTTTTTAGGTTCGCCTCAATCACCACTTATTAGCTTACGATATTCGTGGATTCGTTTGAGGCTTTAGTGTTGGTTGAATTAGGAGGGGACTGCCGGTACAATGAGCGTAAACTATCCGGAAATCAAACAACTTGGGAATCGCGATTTTGAACAGGAATGGCTTCGGGCTTATTGTGACAGAATCAATACGCCCTCGGTCTGTCTGGGCGATCAATTATGGTACTCCACCGGTTCGAAAATATTCATACATGTGCCCTGTTGCGGCCCGACAACACTAGATAATGGACGAAAGACAATCTTGTGGGACTCTGGAGCCCTTTTTATCAAGTATCCCGTGTCACTAGATAATTATGGCTTTATGAGCTATTCATATTTGGTTTCAGACAAGAATTATGATTTGGAGACATTAACGCCTCATGACCGTAAAGAGATGATCAGGGCTCTGAAAAAGGTTCATGTCGAACAAATTCCCATAAAAGACATATTGGGGGTAGCGCCGGCAATAATTGCGGACACCCATAGAAGGCAGGCCAGGCCATTCAATGAGAGTGTGCTCAGAGAATGGATGGTGACTATTGAGGCGGCTGTTGACAATCCTCTTTTCGAATGTTGGGCAGCTTTCGTAGGAAAACAGGTTGGCGCATTCAGAATTGATTTCACTTTTGGAGGCGGATTTTACGGAGAGATATTATTCAATGTCAAGGAACTGCTCAGGCGCCAGGTGATGAACGCCTTGATGTTTGTTTCAACCAGGGAAGTCATTAGAAGACCCCATATCGATCATGTGTCCTATGGGATGAGAAGCATTTATGGTGATAAACCTAGCTTGAACCGGTTCAAGGAATCTCTGGGATATAAAAAGATTTTGTTGAAAGAAAGGATAGAAATTGCTCCTAAGTTAAAACCCCTGATTTCCCATGGCATAGCCCATGTTGGCTCACGGGTTCTGGACAAGGTGGATTTCGTGTCTCAGAGGGTCCAAAAATTGAACGCCATTCTGTACATGTATTCGAGACAGACCGGACCAGAAATTTAGTCCTTTCCACATAAAATAATTGTCTCATCATCGTTAATTGGCTAGTGTCGATTTCAGCTGTTCTTCACCGATTTCCAAAAAGGGATTTTCTAAATGAGAATTTATAGTGTGGTAGGGGCTCGTCCCAATTTCATGAAAATAGCGCCGCTTGCTAAGGCTTTTCGCAATTATCCATCATTTGAGATGTTTGTTGTTCACACAGGTCAGCATTACGACACCATGATGAGTGACATATTTTTTGATCAACTGCGGCTTCCGAGACCTTATAGGCATTTAGGTGTTGGCTCTGGCGGACATGGCGAGATGACCGGCAAGATCATGATGGAATTCGAAAAAGTGTGCCTTGAGGAGCGTCCGGATCTGGTCATTGTTGTAGGAGACGTTAATTCTACTATTGCCGCGGCCCTCGTAGCGAGAAAACTTTTTATCCCGGTGGCTCATGTTGAATCGGGGTTACGCTCGTTCGATGAGACCATGCCCGAGGAGTTGAACCGGCGTCTGACTGATTGCATATCTAATTTTTTATTTGTTTCGGAGCCGTCCGGAATGAGAAATCTGGAGAGCGAAGGTATCGACATGAATCGGGCTCATCTAGTTGGTGACATAATGCTCGAAACCTTGCAAATGTTCTGGCCTCATGTTGCGCAAAGAAAAAGATCGGGCCATTTTGGTCTGAAACGTGGAGAATTCGCCGTAGTGACTATCCACAGGCCTTCAAATGTTGATAATGCCGATAGTCTACAAAAAGTCCTGAATATACTGGCGTCGATACCTATACCGACGATATTCCCTATCCATCCCAGAACACTGGATAAAATGAAGAAATTTAATCTCATGGAGCAGGTTGACAAACTTGAGCATGTTCAATTTGTGCCTCCAGAATCATATTTTGATTTCCTGTCATTACTTTCGGACGCCAAGCTGGTGTTATCAGATTCGGGTTCCATTCAGGCGGAGGCGAGTTTTTTGGACATACCTTGCCTGGTATGCAGAAATAACACTGAGAGACCGATATACATCGAGGAAGGCGCTTGCACTCTGGTAGGATTGGATAACGATCTGATTAGGGCAAAAACTAATGGAATTATGTCAGGCGCTTATAAAACCCCCTCCAAGATTGTCAAATCGCTCGGAGACAATGTTGGAGAGAAGATTGCCAGGATAATCTTCACAAAAATGGCTTCCTAAAAAGGATTCAAACCTTTGTGATTATCCTCTAGGATCACTTTTTGGGAGATCGTCTCAGTTTTTGCATTAGCACATAGGTTACCGGGGCGAAGAAAATCCCCAGGATTGTCACACCGAGCATTCCAGCGAAAACGGCCGTGCCCATCGATTGCCTGCTGGCAGCCCCTGCTCCGGTAGCGACTACAAGAGGCGCAACACCCATTATAAAAGCGAAAGAGGTCATTAATATCGGTCTAAAACGTAGCCTTGAGCCTTCAATAGCCGCTTCGACGTAACCGGCGCCTTTTGCTCTGGCTTCCCTTGCAAACTCAACTATAAGAATAGCGTTCTTCGCCGATAGACCCACCAATAATATCAAACCGACCTGAGTATAAACGTTGTTGTCAAGCCCACGAATCAAGAGTCCCGCAGCGGCGCCCAGCACCGCCAATGGGACTATCAAAATCACTGCGATGGGATCAGTCCAACTCTCATATTGAGCGGCCAGAATAAGCACTACTACCACCAAGGCAAGGACAAAAACAATGCCCGCCTGTCCACTGGCCTTTTTCTCTTCATAGGCCATGCCAGTCCATTCGTAACTGATACCGGGAGGTAATTCTTTGGCCGCCAGCGATTCCATTGTCTTAAGGGCCTGCCCGGAACTATAGCCGGGGGCAGGCTCACCGGAAACCCTTGCTGAAGGAAACATATTGTAACGGTCTATTTTCTGTGGCCCAAGAGTCTCTTCTATTTTCACAAAGGCGCTCAATGGAATGATCTTCCCATCCAGCGACCTCACCTGCAAGCGCCCGATATCTTCCGGTTTCCGTCTGAAGACGCTGTCGGCCTGCACTTTGACCTGCCAGGTGCGTCCAAATTTGTTGAAGTCATTTACGTATTCTGAACCGAGAAAGGCCTGCATTGTCTCGAATACCGACTTGAGCGGGACTCTCATGTCAAGGGCCTTCACCCGATCCACATCCGCAAACAGAGTAGGGGTTTCGGCTCTAAAACTGGAGTTGACATTCATAAGATCCTGCCGTGACCTGGCTGCTATGGCCATTTCATCGGCGGATTCAGCCAGTGTGGAAACGCCCAGGCCAAGAGTGTCCTGAACCTGCATGTCAAATCCGTTGCTAACCCCCAGGCCATTAATGGGAGGCAAAGCGAAGGGAAAAAGTAGAGCGGCTTCCTGAATCGAATAGAATTTTCTGGCTAGATCCATCATTATTTTTTCACGAGTCTGACCTTTAGGAAGTCTCTCTTCCCACGGTAGAAGAGATATGAATCCTCCGCCGAGATTTGGTCCTGCGCCATCAATTATTGAATACCCGGGGAGCAGGGTGAAGGTGCTAAGACCCTCCTGATTTTTCAGTATATCAGTTATGTCGTCCAGGACTTTTTGGGTTCGTTCAAGCGAGGCTCCATCCGGTAGCTGAAGGTTGATAAGTATCAATCCATCATCCTCCTGAGGCAAGAATCCGGTTGGAACCTTTATAAAACCCACATAAGTAGCGCATACAAGTATCACGAAGGCTATCACGGTCAGAGACAGTTTTCTGATCATTGTTGACACTATTGAGGAGTAGCCATGCGTGACCCTGTCAAAAAAGGAATTGAATTTTCTGAACAAAAAGTTTTTTTGCCCGTGTTCCTCTTTTAACAGTAAAGCGCACAGGGCCGGGCTTAGGGTCAGAGCGTTTATGGCGCTGAACAGAGTTGTGACTGCTATTGTGAGCGAGAATTGTCTGTAAAGTTGTCCAACAATACCGCCAATAAATGAGGCCGGCACAAAAACGGCCATGAGCACGAGTGTAATTCCGACGATGGCTCCGGTAATTTCTTCCATCGCTTTTATGGTGGCTTCTCTGGCGTTTAGTTTGAGCTGTGTCATATTGCGCTCAACATTTTCCACAACCACTATCGCGTCGTCGACGACTATTCCTATGGCAAGCACTAGCCCCAACAGGGTTATCATGTTTATTGAGAATACAAGCAGAGCCATTACTGCGAAAGTTCCTATTAGAGCCACTGGAATTGTTATTGAGGGTATTAGGGTTGTGCGCCAGTTCTGGAGAAATATGAAAACTACTATGAAGACCAGGAAGAAAGCCTCAAAGAGGGTTATGATG
>JBFXII010000217.1:0-5731 GCA_050176095.1 Desulfomonilaceae bacterium | reverse complement strand
GACTCTCTAAGATTAATAACGCATTATCAACTATCTTCGGGGAGGATAAGAAATTAAATTGGACGTTGCAACCATAACGGTTCTAAAAAATTAGTATGATTGAAATCCTTATCATTCTGGGACTTATAGTGTTGAACGGCCTTTTTGCCATGGCTGAGATTGCAATAGTCTCATCCAGAAAATCCAGGCTGAGGCAAAGAGTCGAATCCGGTAGCAAAAGAGCGGCCATAGCCATGAGTTTGGCTGATGACCCTGGAAAGTTCCTGTCGACAATTCAGGTGGGGATTACTTCAATCGGCATACTAAACGGCGCATTCGGCGAAACCGCCATAGCCGAACGACTCTCCAGCCTTTTAACTGAGATACCCTTCGTGGCTCCATACTCGAAGGCAATTTCCGTAATGGTAATGGTAGTAGGGATCACCTATTTTACTGTAGTTGTTGGCGAGCTTGTGCCGAAGAGAATAGCCCTGTACAGGCCGGAAGCCATTGCGATTTTGGTGGCCAGGCCCATGCGGTTTTTGTCACGCCTGGCTTATCCGATTGTTCGTTTTCTAAGTTTCTCTAGCGACATCATATTAAAAATACTCGGATCAAAAACCTCTACTGAGCCACCAACCTCCGAGGAAGAAATCCGTGTCCTGATGAAAGTGGGAGCGGAGGCGGGCATTTTTGAAAAGGTGGAACGCGATTTTGTAGAAAACATTTTCAAGATGGACGATGTAAACATTCTTACGATAATGACTCCTCGCAAGGACATTGTTTTTTGGGACACGGCAGATCCAGTGGAAACCAATATGGCGAAAATCGTCAAAAGCCCTCACAACGTGGTTCCTGTTTGTGCCGGAGGCATGGACCATCCCCGTGGGATGCTAAGGATTAAAGACCTACTGGTTGAAAAGTGTCTTCGAAACACATATGAAATCAAATCTCTCATGAAGCCCATATTGTACGTTCCTGAATCCATATCGCCCATGAGACTTCTTGAAAATTTCAAGAATTCCAAAAATAGCGTAGCGCTGGTTATAGACGAGTATGGGTCTGTTCAGGGACTTGTTACGCTTTATGACGTATTAGAAGAAGTTGTGGGTGACATCCCCTGGCTGGAATCACATTACGAGCCTGATGCCGTTGAGAGGGAAGACGGTTCGTGGCTGGTAGACGGGGCGTGCGGAATCGAAAAGTTCAAGGAGGTCCTTGGTTTAAGTCATATTCCTGGAGAAGAAAGCCATGACTTTCACACTGTGGCAGGATTGGTAATGGTAGAGGCCGGAAAAATTCCAGTTGTTTCAGATGCGTTCGAATGGAATGGATTCAAAATTGAAGTGGTCGACATGGACGCCAATCGAATAGACAAGATTTTGGTGTCAAGGATTGACAGCTCTCAATGAGGAGCAACACCGTCAATACTTAAGGCATGAAAGCGCTGAGTCTTAATTGGAATTCTTGCATCCTTACCAATTGACACAAACTTGATAAAAAAACTTGGAGTGACAATCCTCCAGCGAAATCGAAAACATTAGGAGTATGCGAAATGGCGAAGCTCAAAATAGGTGATAAGGCTCCCGATTTCAATCTGATTGACCAAAATGGGAACAGCGTTAAGTTGTCAGACTATCTTGGGAAAAAGGTCCTGGTTTATTTTTATCCAAAAGCTGACACATCTGGATGCGCCAAACAGGCATGCAGCATCAGAGACGCTGAACCCGACCTGGGCCAGGCGGGGGTTGAGGCCATAGGTATAAGTCCTGATAAGCCCGATAAGCAGAAGAAATTCGATCAAAAATACAATCTTGGTTTTCCATTGCTGTCCGATTCTGATCATATTGTAGCAGACTTATACGGGGCATGGGGGGAGAAAAAGATGTATGGCAAAACCTATGAAGGGGTTATCAGGTCCTCGTTTCTCGTAGACGAAAAAGGCAAATTGATTGGAGTCTGGTATAAGGTCAGTCCGGCGGACACGGTTCCAAACGCTCAGAAGGTCTTGAATCCTTAATGCTATTGACCCCATTAGCCTAAATGTATGAGTTCTCGAGCACCAGCCCCAAGATTATACTTAGGGTGTCCAGACCAAATTGACCCCATTAGCCTAAATGTATGAGTTCTCGAGGCTAATTGCCAAAACAAGGCTCGTTCTTGTCTGCGCTTGAAGATTACCTCGCGCTCCAATGGGGCACTGGGAAAATATACGGTTTGGTAGCGACATTTTTGGGCCAAACCGTCTCTAGAGTTCCTTTTTGCCACTGCACCAGAAACGAGGGCAGCGCGTTCTGCTGCTTTTTCTTGCCATAATTGACGAACCTAACAGGTCCAAATGCGGTCATCAGATCAGTTTTAGCCAAGGCATCTCTGATGCTTGTAGAGGTTGTGTCAGGCGCTCTTTTTAAAGCGTCCGCCATGACCTGAATGGACGCATAAGCCTCAGCGCCGTGATAGCTGGCGAATTTACCAAATCTCTTGTGATACTCGTAGAAGTATTCCTTGGCCCCAGGATACGGCAAATGTGGTGACCAGAGGTCGGCGGAAAAAACAAATTCCGCAGCTGAACCGGCTCTACGGGCAAAATCGGGAATGGCAAAACCTGCTGCGCTTCCCACAAATAGCATTGCGTTGAAATCCAATTCTTTTGACTGTTTCATCAGAAGCGCCGCGTCTACAACGTAAGACGCCATGTACACAAAATCCGGTTTTGCAGATTTGACCTTGATCAGTAAAGGTTTAAAATCCGTAGATCCTGCTTCATACCCCTCTTTTACAAGGATCTTCAGCCCTACTTTTTCGGATTGCTCGGAAAATTCTTTGGCGCTGGATTGACCAAAAAGGGTGTTCTCATAAAGTATGGCCACGGAGGCCGGTCTTACGATTTCTGATAGAAATGAATTGAGCGCTCTTGTATACTCGCTGACCGGAGGGTTTATTCTGAACACATAGTCCCAACCTTGTTCGGTTATCTTGTCAGCAGCAGCCGTGCTAACCAGGAAAGGGATCTTTAGCTGTTGAGCCACCGCGCACATAGCATAGGTGACGGTAGACGAATAACCTCCTGTGAGCGCCACTACTCCTTCCTGATGGACAAGTTTCTCCACCGCTGCTCTGCCAAGTTCTGATTTTCCGCCGTCATCTTCAATTATCAGCTCAATTAATCGACCGTTTATGCCCCCAGAGTTGTTGATCTTTTCGAGCGCCATCACGAAGGAATTGCGTTCCATCTGCCCAAATTCCGACTGATCCCCAGTCAGTGGAAGAATAACTCCTATTTTGATTGTCGGTTCCCCTGAAAACGAAAAGCCTGACGATGTCAATATCAGGATCAGAATTGTCACAATAAATAGCGACCCTTTTCTCATTGTTGACTCCTTACGATAAATATTTCTTAGGGCCGAAAATTGAAAAATTATAAACTATTTAGTAACTTCATGTACTTTTGGTGTCAAGAATAATAACTTTCCATGCCTTGTATAGTTTCATAGTTCTAATTGACATTAAGCCCATGTTGTAATGTTTGCTTGCTCATATATAATAGCGCCAATGATGCGGTAGTATCGAAAGGACGTGGTGATGATGTTTTTCAGGGCGCAGACAGGGGCTGTAATAATTTTAATTTTGTCGTTGAGCCTTTGCCCCTTCAGTCACGCAAATAACACTGAACTCGAGAATCGGCTAAGTCAAAGTGCCCTGGCGATAACGGAAATTATGGAAGCTCCTGATGCGAGTATACCTCAGGACCTGCTGAAACGTTCCAAAGCCATAGTGATTTTCCCTTCGGTGATCAAGGTAGGGCTTGGCTTTGGTGGTCAGTATGGAAAAGGGGTTGCTCTGCGTAAGAACAATTCCAGTTCAAATTGGGGGCCTCCAGTTTTTTTCAGTTTGTTCGGGGCAAGTGTGGGTTGGCAGATGGGCGTTCAAGCGACGGATCTCATTTTGCTCGTCATGAGTGACGTTAGTTTGAAAGGCCTGTTTAAGGACAAGTTTACTCTTGGGGTTGATGCCTCGGTGGCAGCCGGTCCCTTGGGTAGAGACGCCTCGGCATCGACAGATATAGAACTGACCGCAAGCATATTTTCCTACTCGAGGGCTAAGGGCCTGTTCATGGGCGTAGCGATTACCGGCGCCATCATAAAACTCGATTGGGAATCCAATGAAATATATTATGGTTCGAATGTGTCCATAATTGACACTTTCTTCGGGGGCGAAGGACAGCTATCTCCTGCAGGCGTAAAACTTGTGAATGCCCTGAACAGGATTCCTAAATCGAAATGACACTCGCCCTTGCCGCTTCCTTAAACACATTTGAGATGCCATAACTCAATACCAAGATTCATTGCAATAAGCTGTTTTACGGGGAAGATGGGCGTGCTAAGTTGGGAAGGCTATCCATACAAGACCGATCGAAAAAAGTTACGATCTCTTTCCATGATATTGAAAATATTGAGCTTGATTGAAATTTGATTAAAGCCTTAGTAATCAGTGACGGTTAGTGTTGACAGCAACAGGGGGCTGTGTTACGAAATAAGGCAGTACGTGTGTTCAGTCACGTGAACCCCTTTTTTCTCAAGACACAATTAAGCTAATTCTATAGACCTCAGATGTCACAAAAGGCCTTTTTGCAGGGTATTGCCCATGGACATGAAGAGAGGCTGAATTTGGCCGTGATTATTACCACAATGATTGCGTATTGCCCATGGACATGAAGAGAGGCTACTACGAAGATATAGAGCTGTGCAGGACTAAGACGTCCGTGCTCGGGGTTCTATTTCTAATTGGAATACTCATTCTAACGCCATTTCTAGTCGGCGACTACAACCTTTACCTTATAAATTTGATTGCGATAAATTCCATAGTCGCCATAGGATTGAACATACTGGTAGGCTACACTGGACAGATATCGCTAGGGCATGCGGGTTTTTTTGCGCTTGGCGCCTATGCGTGTGTATTGTCTATGATCAAACTGGGCTTGCCATTTGTTATAGCTCTACCACTGGCAGGCTTTTTTGCAGCTGGATTCGGTTTTTTTCTGGGTTTACCTTCTCTGAGGCTTGAGGGGCCTTATTTGGCTATAGCGACACTTGGGTTTGGAATGGCGGTGACACAAATCATTAGCCATTCTGAGTTTACAGGTGGCCACATGGGCATTGAAGCGCCCAAGATGGCGCTTGGTTCTTTCGAAGCCAAAACAAGCGCACAGCAATACGCCGTGATAATTACCGTTACGTTCATAATGACCATTGCGGCTATAAACATGATGAAAACCAGGGTAGGCAGAGCTTTCAGAGCAATCAGGGATAGTGAAATAGCCGCTGAAGCCATGGGGATAAATGTTCTCAAGTACAAGACACTGGCGTTTGCCGTTAGCGCATTCTATGCAGGTGTCGCTGGAGCCTTGATGGCTTTTGCCCTGGAGCACGTTAGCGCCGGAAGCTTCAACCTGATTCTGTCCATAACCTTTCTTGCCATGATAATAGTCGGCGGTCTCGGATCCATAATGGGTTCCATCCTTGGCGCAGCGTTGCTCACTTATTTACAGATAAAGCTTCAGGTCATTCAGGAAGCTCCGGTTATTGGTCCGTTTCTATTGGAGATTTCAAAGAGTTATTTTACTCCTGAAGGGCTTCCCAACATCCAGAGCATAATAATAGGCGGGATTATGATCGCCAGTGTTATCTTTGAGCCATACGGAGTTAACGGCATTTATCTCAGGATAAAGCGTTATTGGAAGATGTGGCCTTTC
>JBFXII010000216.1:0-5744 GCA_050176095.1 Desulfomonilaceae bacterium | reverse complement strand
TGGAAAAATATGTTTCCAATTACAAGACAGCCTCAAATGCCAAGAGAGATTTAAATTGAAACTTTCCTTCAGCTCAAACGCATTTGTTAAGTATTCTTTTTTGGAGACAATTAACCTAGTAGCCGAAATAGGGTATCAAGGTATAGAGGCATTGGCTGATGTTCCGCATTTGTATGCCGATGACATCTCGCAAGACTATCTAATAGCTGTGAAGGACGCTGTTGAGAATTCAAATCTAAAAATCTCGAATATTAACGCGAATACTGCAGTAGGCTATTATAATAGCAATTTCTGGGAACCTCTGTTTGAACCCTCACTAGCAAATCCCGATCGAACCCTTAGAAAATGGCGCCTTGATTACACTCTCAAATGCGTCAACATTGCCGATTTTCTTGGTGTTGATTGCGTCAGTGTCACCTCAGGCAAACCAGTTTCAGGAATTTTGCCGGAAGATTCCATCATGTTGTTAAAAGACTCTTTGAACAGACTTGTAGAATATTGCGAAAAGAAATCTGTTTGTATTGGCATAGAATACGAGCCCGGGCTACTTGTAGAGAATATTGATGAGTTAACCTATATTCTCGATGAAATCAATTCGCCATATCTAGGCGCCAATCTGGATTTCGGGCATAGCTATTTGGTCGGTGAGGACCCGCAAAATGTTATAGAAAAACTCGGATCAAAATTATTCCATGCTCATGTTGAGGACATAATCGGCAAGAAACACTATCACCGAATTCCGGGTTCCGGCGATATTTGTTTTGAAACAATTTTTGGAGCATTAGAAAGATCTGGTTATGACGGATATGTATCCGTAGAACTCTACACATTTCAACATGACCCTGTTGGCGGCGCAAAAGATTCTTTGTCTTATTTAAGAGATATGCCTGGAATCAGGCTCTAGAATTGGATGCGGTTTGTTGGAGTAAGAAACATTTTTGGGTGAAACTTGATGAAATTCGCATTCAGTTCAAATGCCTTCTTAAGATATGGTCTCCTTGATACCATAAGAATTGTGTCCTCTATTGGTTATCGGGGTATAGAGATAATGGCTGATGTGCCACATGCTTATCCACTATCCATGTCGGAAAAGCATCTCAAGGAAATAAGAAAACAGATCGATAGTAGTGGCATGGAGATATCCAACGTAAATGCTTTCATGCATCACGCAGACGGCGACACTTATCACCCATCCTGGATAGAAAATGAACCTGACTTAAGACTCAAGAGAGTGGATTTCACGCTGCGCTGCATTGAAATGGCAGGCAAATTGGGCGTAGCCAACATCTCTACCGAACCTGGCGGCCCTTTGGAAGATATGAGCAGAGAAGAAGGTGTGCGACTTTTTATCGACGGTCTTAGACTGGTAGAAAAAACGGCTCGCGCGTGTAAGGTAAGAATCCTTATCGAACCTGAACCTGGCCTGCTGATAGAAAAGAGTGATCAGTTTCTTGAGATTATCAAACAACTAGATCCCGAAATTTTCGGAATCAACTTTGACATAGGGCATTTCTATTGTGTAGGAGAAGATCCGTCTCAGCTAATCATCCAGATGAAACCATACATTCATCATTTCCACCTAGAGGATATTGCTCCGACTCGAGAACACCATCACCTAATGCTTGGACATGGTGACATAGATATTCACCAGGTATTAGATACTGTTCGGGAGATCAATTATGACGGTTATGTAACGGTAGAGCTTTACACTTATGAACATGAAGCTGAAAAAGCAGCCAGTGAAGCCTACGATTTCATTCAGACGTACCTCTCAACACGAACTACATAGCCCTGTCATAAGTAGGCAAGTAGACTCAATATGTTAGCACCAAACACTCGCTTCAATATTTAAATTCAACATGTGTCTAATCCTGTTTTCATATCAGAATAATCTGCGTTACAAGTTGATTCTTGCCGCTAACAGGGATGAATATTACGAAAGGCCAACGGCATCAGCTCAATTTTGGGATGATGATCCATGCATCCTTGCTGGGAGAGACTTAAAGGGGGGAGGCACTTGGCTAGGGATAAACAGAAATGGGAAAATAGCTGCAATTACCAATTACCGAAACCCTTCATCAAACAAAGGGCAACTTGCGCCGTCCAGAGGAGTTCTGGTTAGCGATTTTCTCCGAAACAGGTCTAGCCCAGCTGAATATTGCCAAATTATCTCTAACAAGGCAAAAGAATACAACGAATTCAATCTGTTATTCGGAGATGCGAATGATTTAATATATTTTTGTAGCCACAATAAATACTACAAAATTTTGTCTTCGGGAATTTACGGATTGAGCAATCACATGCTCAACACCCCATGGCCTAAAGTGAAAACTGGGCGCCAAGCTTTGACCCAAGTTCTGACTCAAGGAGATAAGTTCACGACTGATGAACTATTCGACATTTTGATCGACAGAACTATACCAGGGGATGATTTTCTACCTGACACGGGAATCGGCTTGGAATGGGAACGAATCTTGTCGTCTATATTTATTACAAGTCCAATTTACGGCACTAGGTCTTCAACGATTCTTCTGGTTGACTATGACAACAACGCCACTCTAATTGAGAGATCTTACAAACCCAATCATCCTGAAATCTTTGATGAGTTTACTATAGCATTGAAGCTGGATCCCAAAAATCGGCATCAGTGACTCACTCCGAAATTCTTTGAGATCCAGCCTGCTCTTTAAATGTAGGCTACGGAGTCTCCAGCCCTAACCACTCCACCTGAGATGACTTTCGTGAAAACACCCTGCTGAGGCATTATACAGTCCCCAATCTTGTTGTAGACCGCACATCGTGTATGACACTCTTTTCCTATTTGGGTGATTTCCAGAATTACGTTTGCGCCTATCTTGATTTTCTTACCAATAGACGCCTCCGAGAGATTGAAACCCCTGGTGCAAATGTTTTCCGCAAAACTTCCGGGACGAACATCGTAACCTTTTTGATTCATCTTTTCTATTTCTTCGATCGCCAAAAGAGAAACTTGCCTGTGCCAGTCTCCACTATGTGCGTCGTCTACTATCCCTACACCTTCAACAATCGACACTGAATCCACTTCTGTCTTGATCATCCCTTTTTTCGGGCTGACACAAACTGCGACGATAGACCCAGTTTTCTTCGAATCAGAATTCAACTGATCTGACATCAATCTTCTTCCTCAGTTTGTTTACCAGAAGCTTCAATTATTTTTTCGGCTATATGCGCGGGGACCTCTTCATAATGAGAAAACTCCATTGAAAAGATGCCGCGCCCGGAGGTCATAGAAGTTAGGTCCGATGCATACTTCAAAACCTCGGCCATGGGAACGAGCGCTTTGATAACCTGACTGCCACCCTTGGCGTCCATGCCACTGATTCGACCTCTCCTGGAGTTGAGATCTCCCATCACATCACCCATACAGTCTTCAGGCACCACAACTTCCATGTTCATAATAGGTTCTAAAAGGATCGGATTTGATTGAAGCACTCCCTTCTTGAACCCTTTTGACGCAGCTATCTTGAAGGCCTGCTCGGAAGAATCCACATCGTGGTATTTTCCATCAAACACGGTTACTCTAACATCTATAACCGGATGTCCCGCCAATGCGCCACCAGCCATCGCTTCAATAACACCCTTTTCAACAGCCGGAATGTACTGACGTGGAATAACTCCTCCAACAATCTTATCCACAAACTCGAATCCCTGTCCACGAGATAATGGCTCGAGTTCCAACCATGCAACCGCAAACTGACCTCGACCACCAGTCTGCTTCTTGAGTTTTCCTTCAACCTTGGCCTTGCCTTTGATAGTCTCCATGTAGGGGACTTTAGGAGTCTTCAGATTGACATCGACACCAAATTTCCTGCGCAACTTTTCTATTGTTACTTCGATGTGAACCTGGCCCATTCCAGATATTAAGAACTCGTTTGTTTTAGGATCTCTTTTGATTGAAAGCGTAGGATCTTCTTCTGAAAGTCTAGCCAAACTCTGGGTTATTTTTTCCTCATCTCCCTTCGCCTTGGGTTCTATCGCAAATGATATGACCGCCTGAGGGATGGGCGCTTTTTTGATAATTATTGGAGCTTTTTCATCGCAAAGTGTGTCCCCACTTAGCGTTTCTTTCAATTTTGCCACTGCCACAATGTCACCGGCCTGAGCTGATTCAAGAGCCTTCTGATTTTTACCCTGAATGGAAAATAGCTGACCAAAGCGCTCCTTGGCACCCCGGGAAGAATTGAGAAAATTTGAATCCGGACTAAGTTTTCCCGAAAATATTCTGAAGATAGTCAAACGTCCGGCATATGGATCAGCTATTGTTTTGAACACATAAGCACATAGAGGAGCATCAGCGCTTGCCGGTCTTGTCTGCTCGTCACCTGAACCTGTCGCCCCGACAATAGGCTTCATTTCCGCAGGTGACGGACAGGCTTCCGCGATAATGTCAAGTATCGATTGGATACCCTTATTCGTCAGGCCTGAACATGCCAGAGCAGGAATAAACACTCGGTCCAGGATCCCTTGCCTCAAAGCATTAGCTAACTCTTCTGCTCCGAGCTCTTCACCTTCCAGGTATCGTTCCATCAATCCGTCGTCTACTTCTGCAAGATCCTCAATAAGAACCTCTCTCTTGGAGGCCACCTCATCCGTTAAATCCGCCGGAATCTCAGCTTTTGAAACACCCTTACCATCCGCGTCAAACATTAAGGCCTTCATAGACAGTAAGTCTACAACGCCCTTGAAGTTAGATTCTTTGCCAATTGGAACCTGAAGCACCAATGGCTTCACCTTTAATGTCTCCTTAACATCCGCAATCACTTTGTCAAATTCAGCCCGTTCCCTATCCATCTTTGTGATAGCCAGAATTCTTGGTCTTTCGGCTGCCTCGATGGCGGACCATACCTTTTCAGTTAAAGGCTTTACTGAGTCCACGGCGTCGATAGCCAACAAAGCTATATCCGCAGCTTGAAGAGCAGCGGTGACTTCGGCGAAGAAGTTTGGATCACCAGGAGTATCAAGAATGTTGATTTTTCGTTTTTTCCATTCGGCTGAAAACAGCGCCGTACTGATGGAAATACCTCTTTTCACTTCTTCAGGCTCGAAATCGAAATTGGAAGATCCATCTGTGACTTTTGCAAGTCGGTCTACAGCTCCCGAATCAAAAAGCATGGCCTCACACAGGGTCGTTTTTCCCGAGCCAGCGTGGGAGACAACCGCTACATTTCTAACTTCTTCGGTCTTGTATTGCTTCATATGCGCCCCTTGGGAAAAGGACAGCCGGAACAACCGGCGCCCATACTAGAAAATGTAAATAATTAATAAAACATAAATCAAACTTTACAGTCAAGAACTCGATCAATATTTTTTATGCGCGACAGCACGGAGACTATCCCAAAAGCTCTAAAAGCGCTTTTAAGACTTGTTCAGGTGATATCTCATCCATACATCTTTGCTTATCGCATGATTTTTTTCTGCAACCCAGGCAGTCTAGAGCATGGTTCCTGATAACTACGGAACGCTCAGAGTAAGGACCAACTTTTGCCGGATCAGTTGGCCCAAAAAGGGCGACTACTGGAGCTCCTACAAATGCAGCGATGTGCATCGGGCCAGAATCCACTCCAACATAGACATGACTTTTTTCGATGAGAGCTGCTGATTCCACGGGAGTAAGGCATCCAGCTACGTTAAAAACATCGGGTAACTTTTTTTCTCCAATTATTTTATCTATATAAGACCGGTCATTAATTCCACCACCAAAAAGA
>JBFXII010000215.1:0-5744 GCA_050176095.1 Desulfomonilaceae bacterium | reverse complement strand
AAAAGCGATCCTGGAAGAAACTTACGAGAAGTGGCATCGGCAATTGAGCGCCTATGCCAATTATCTGAGAGTGATTTCGTCTGGAACGTGCCCCGATGTTTTTGAAATGAATGAAGTAGAAAGAAACAGGGCAAGTTTTGATGTCACTAATCCAACCTGGTCACGAGCACTGTTTATCCCGATGGCCATGAACAACAAGAAAGTTTGGACTGATGAAGGCATCCAATGGACCGCAAAAACCGTAACCGAACTTGCTCCAATAAACACTTTTGTGGCATCGTTGCTGTTGAATGTTTTCCAACATGTTCAACTGATGAAACCTGCACTGAAAGAAAGGGTTATTCCCGCTGTCCGAAGCATATCGGAAGCTGTAAGTGATAGCGTCAGTCCAACAGTCCACCGTCAGGCTTTGTCGTATTTGAGATGAAATGCCCGTTGAATACAAATTTGGCCTCACGTACGATCAATTGTTGCAATGATAAAATTTCAATATAGGAAATGAATATGGTGCGCTGATTGACTCATGAGGTTGATTACTTGAGAGATTTAAAAAACAGCGAAAAAATCCAAAAAACGCTGTTACAAGAGCCGTTAACTGTTTTGGGCCGACATTTTGTGCGAATAGTTGGCGCCAAAAACGCTATATTTATTGATCCCGCTACACCATACTGGTTCGTGCCTTCCCCAAGAATGGACGCTATTCTCAGGGAAATCGCAGCCGATGATGGTTTGTCGATTTTTTTGGAGAATACACAGGATTTAAACTCAGCCGTTGACAAGCTTTTATCAATCAAATCGCTTTTGTCAGGAATCCAGGCGCCGGAGGCGAGACCATATTCGGGAAGAAATTCTCGTAAGCTCGGGCGTCTCAACGAGATCTGGCTCCACATTACTGATAGATGCAATTTGGCCTGTGCTCACTGTCTTTTCTCGGACAGATTGAAAGAGCCCAGTCACATGAATTTCCGACAAGTCAAAGATGTTGTCGATCAGTCAATACCTCTGGGATTAAACGTTGTTTGTCTTACTGGCGGTGAACCGCTTACTCATCCTGATTTTGTTCAAATAATGACGTTTCTTCTAAGTCATGACAACATAAGGATTGCAGTTCTTACCAACGGATTGCTTTACGCAAACATTTTCCATTCGATGAAGTGCCTTGACAGGTCACGGGTCACATTTCAGGTCAGTGTTGATGGCTCTGAATCAACTCATGACCGTCTACGTGGACGGGGCGCCTTTGCTCGCGTGGTTGAATCAATTTCGAGAATTTTATCCGACGGTTTTGGTTGCAGCCTATCGATGGCGGTGAACGAAGACACAGCAGTTGGTATGAGAGACTTCGTAAAAACAGCTTCCCGGTTAGGCGCTAGAAATGTCCATTTTATGTGGCATTTTCGAAAGGGCCGAGGCCGGTTTGTCCCCATTGCGTCAGCATACGGACTCATGGATAGCTTGGGGGAAGTTTTGGACCTGGCTGATGAGTCAGGAATAAAAATTGATAATGTGGAAGCAATCCGATCTCAGATTTTTACCCATGTCGGAACTCGTTTTGATTTGGGGTCCGCTGGATGGGATTCCTTGACAATGGCTCCAGATGGCAAGATCTATCCCGCTCCGGCAATGGTTGGCACAATTAATCTTGGCGCCGGCGAACTGTCCGAAGGTATAGAAAACATTTGGCGAAACAGCGACTTACTCAATCGGATCAGGGATCTTTCATTGCTGGATATAACTGGCGCTTCGGAGGATCCTCTACGGTTCATTACCGGTGGCGGGGACGTTGACCATTGCATTCTAGACAATCTTGACTCGGAAAACAAAATTAGAATCGGTGATGATCCTTATCGATCAGTTTACAATTTTTTAGTTGTGAAGGTCATCGAAAAGGAAATTGATCGACTCCGATCGGGAGCAAACCCTTATCTTTTGCTTAGAATGGGTGACATAATTTATGATTGTCACAATGATCCGGATGTAAATTTCACTCACTCAAACTGTCTGTTGACGCTTTCTTCGAGGAAAAGCGGAGAACTCGTTCGTAGCTTCTATGCCTGTCGAGCCGACCAACCTGATGAAGTAATACTCAATCCGATCAGGCCTGATGATTCTGTCGAAGACCTGATTCCGGAGTTCGCGCTCAAGAGAATGTATGGTTGCGGAAGCCCGATTTCTCTTGCAGGAGTGGTCAGAGGCCAGACAGTGGTAGATCTGGGATGTGGATCCGGGGTGGAGGTTTTTCAGGCCGCCAGGACCGTTGGAACAGAGGGAAAGGCGGTAGGGGTCGACATGACCCCACAGATGCTGGATTTGGCCCTAGCCGCAAGTTTGACAGTCGAGAAAAATTTGGGTTTCAAGAATGCCTATTTTCTTATGGGTAGATTGGAAGAAGTCCCCATTCGAGACAATTTTGCAGATGTCGTAATTTCCAACTGTGTAGTTAACCTTACAAGCAATAAGAGGAAGGTTTTGTCAGAGATATTCCGAATACTTAAGCCTGGAGGGCGTATGGTCATTTCGGATGTGGTCTCTGATCAAGAAATTCCTCTCGAAATCAAGACCAACCCAAGACTCAACGGAGAGTGTCTCGGAGGAGCTTTAAAACAAGACTACCTATTCTCAATGATAAAGGACACGGGTTTTTGTAGTGTATCAATACTTAACCGGTTCCCATACAGAAATGTGGACGGTCACGCTTTTTTTTCCCTCACGTTCAGCGGGACCAAGCCTAGCTCATCGGAGACGGTACATGTAATTTACAAGGGACCCTTCGAACATGTGACGCTAGATCAGGAGAAGCTCGAACTGGTGACACGAGGCGCCCTTCAGAAGATTGAAATTGAGGCCGCCATTGACAAGGATGACCTGGTCGCGAATGGCCTGATGATGGTTGATATCCAGAACGGAGCGTTTATTGGGCAAGATGACTCTCAAAGCTGTAACTGCTGCTCTGTTGAATTCGACAAGAACAAGAACCAAGATTTGTCCTTACATTTATCGGATTGTTTAATTTGCGGATCTTCTCTTTTGTATTCGCAAATCCCCACTGTCGCTCAATGTTCTGTTTGTGGCAACTCTGAACAGACACTTTGTGTTTGTGAGCAAGGACATTACGTATGCAACAACTGCCACAGCGCTAACCCTTTGTCTGTTATTGAAGCTTTCTGCATTCATTCCGGAGAAACTGATTTAATAAGGATGATGAAGCAAATTCGCAAGAAAAAGGTTTTCCCTCTTAATGGACCAGAGCATCACAGCTTGGCTCCTGCAATAATAATGACGAGTTATAGAAATTTGGGTGGCCAAGTTTCAGATGGCGACATCCGTGAAGCTATAAGGAGGGGAAAACTCATACCTGGTGGTTCGTGCGCATCTCTTGGAATTTGCGGCGCAGCCGCTGGAATAGGAATAGCTTTTTCAATAATCAGTGACGCCAGTCCTCTTACGCCTGACGAACGAAGGACAGCAATGCGGGTGGTATCTGAAGCCGCATCGAGTATTTCTTCGTTTGCGGCGGAGCGATGCTGCCAACGCGAATCCTATCTTTCGTTAAAAAGAGCTTCGGAAATGTCTGATCAACTGTTAGGAATTCATTTGCCTGCGAATGATCGACTAATATGTTCCCAACATCATAAACAAAAAGAATGTATCAAGACTCGCTGTGAATTATATCCAGCGCATGGAAATCAGACTCAATAGCGGATTATACCCTTGTGAAGAGCCTTGAAAAAATTGATTGTCAATCAATATGATGTTCACATGTTCAATTGAAGACTTTCCGCTGTCCTCCCACCCAATTAAATTCAATTCCAGAAGTGTAAGAAACGCTTTGATCATTGGAAAACACGCTAGAACCTATGTTGAACCATCGGGTTTTTCCTACTGATTTTTCTCCGACATTCGGCCTCTCACATTTTAATTAATATCTTGAACACATTTGAAGAGTTAGCCACTTCGAAAGCTCTTAATGAATCTTCAATTTTAAAAATTCCCGAAATCAGATGACGTGGGTCAACAAGTCCTGAGCCAAGTAAACGCAACGCCGGTTCAAATTGCCCGCACCTGGATCCGATTACAGAAACTTCGTTGATGACCAACGGGGCTGGATTAAAAGAAAAATCCCCGTGGTATGTGCTTTTCAATGCAATGACCCCGCGTGGTTTCACCAATTTAACCGCTGTTTGCCATCCCGAGGGGTTTCCCGAAGCTTCAACCACCATGTCATATCTTTTATCAATGCCATCAATATCTTTGAAAAGCATAGTTTTAACTGAATAGGCTTGAAAAGTTTTTAACTTATCAACATGTTTTCCCAGGACCGTGATCGAACATCCCGTGAGTCTCAGAACCATGCATGTCAGCAAGGCTAACCTACCGTCACCCACTATCAAGACTTCTAAATTCGGCTCAACATGAATCTGCTCAGCAATCTCAAGGGCAGCAGCGAGGGGCTCCACAAATACCGCCGCTTCATCCGGGATGTTCTCCGGAACTATGTGCAGATTAGCAACGGGCAGAGTCAAGTATTCCGCAAATGCGCCGTTTCTAGACAAGATACCTAGCACAGACCTGTTCGAACAATGCCTTTGTAGACCTTTGAGGCAGAATTCACACGCCATACAACCAGCGTTGATGTCCCCAACGACTCGTTTGCCCAGGAGACCATGATCGTTAGCGGTTTCGACGTGACCTACAAATTCATGGCCGAGAACACCATTGAAGTTCATGTAACCCTTGACTATCTCTTTGTCAGTCATACATATACCCGCTAAGTCTACCCTTACCAAGGCTTCGTCGTCTGAAGGCACAGGGATGTCTATATCCTTAACTGACAACTGACCATCAAATATTAAAGCTTTCAATACTTTGTCCTCGCCGAAAAATATTTCTTATTGGCTATTCCAAGGAATCTCAGGGCTTCGCTTTAGAGTTATGAAATGGATGTTTTTTACAAACTGTCAACATTTTTTACACCCTTTTCGTTTGTTCTTATCTCATCAATAATTCGATTAGCAGGCATTTAAGCCATTTCTGAATCAGACATCACATACGTAATTTATGGCATATTATTTGCTTCTTTCCAGAGTAGTTAACGCCTGTATTCATTTCTCAAATCTTTTCCACTTCCCCCCGGTGCGTTACCCAAGCCAGACGCATCGTCCGTCGTAGGGACGTCTTACCCAAGCGTCCCTACTTTAATTTTCAGCTTCTGGGAAAAGCTAAATTTATTGAGCGTCAACTTCTTGCTTTGGTGCTATCAAATCTCTCTCATAGCCTGTGTACGCGGCAGTTCAATTCACAGTTGCGGCTTCAACGGTCTTGAAATACTTGTCACCATTCCAATATTTTGTTATTGGTAAACTAGCCTTTAGTGGAATTATCGGTCTGCAGTCAAGAACGCCGCGGGAATATGACACCGACAACGTATTTTTCACACGATTGTCCGGGCGAGAAAATAATGTTTACGAGGAACCCGAATCATAATCGACTCGTGTAAATGAGCGCAGGCGTTTTTGTTTTCTCAGTTCTATATTGGCAACATCATTCGAAATGGCCCGGTCGGATGCGCCGTTTCTTCCCATGTTCAAGTACTATAAAGTTTCTTGTTTTAAAGTCCTGCAATGAAGATGCAATGAAGTTTTTAGGAGGTCTCACCAGATGAAAGACAAGCGCGTTTTCTTTAACCCAGTGCGAATGCTCAGTCCCAAATTAGATTCGGAGTCAGTAAAGCTTGAAGAACTATA
>JBFXII010000214.1:0-5756 GCA_050176095.1 Desulfomonilaceae bacterium | reverse complement strand
GCCTGATCGTCACCGGATAAGGAGACATTGCCTTGAGTATTGCTTTGAAATCGGATCGCTGGATAGGCAATAGCTTGGCGAGGGCTTTTCTACGATCTTCAGGAGTCACAGCCAATATCATGTCGACTACTTTTGGTAAACGCTCTGGGGCGTTGAACATTCGTTCAGTTCTGCACAGACCGATTCCAACTGCGCCATACCCTCTGGCTTTTTCTGCGTCTTCAGGGGTGTCAGCATTTGCCATTACACCTAAGCGGGCTATGCTGTCAGCCCATCCCAAGAGAATGTTTAAATGTTCACTGAATTCAGGCTCGATTGTCGGAATTTCACCAAGGTAAACATTTCCCGTGCCGCCATCGATAGTGATGACATCTCCCTCGTGGATGACCTTATCACCAACGATGGCAAGTCTTTGCTCTGTCTGTACAACAATGCCTTCTGCGCCAGCGACGCACGGTTTTCCCATGCCTCTAGCGACAACAGCTGCGTGAGATGTTTTTCCTCCACGGCTCGTAAGAATACCTTGAGATGCGAAGAAACCGTGAATATCTTCCGGCTTGGTCTCTTCCCTGACAAGAATTACCTTTTCTCCTGTACGACCTTCATTTTCAGCTCGATCAGCGTCAAAAATACACCGGCCTGATGCGGCACCCGGTGAAGCCGGCAGACCTGTCGCCAAAGGAATCGCCTGGAAACTTGGATCTAATCCGGGATATAAGAGCTGCTCAAGATGTTCGGGGTTGATCCGCAAAAGAGCTTCCTCTTTAGAGAGAAGTCCTTCCTCAACCATGTCCACAGATGAACGCACCATGGCCTGGGCATTCATTTTTCCATTTCGGGTTTGCAGGCAGTAGAGTATGCCCCTTTCAATGGTGAATTCGAAGTCCTGAACTTCTCTATAGTGTTTTTCCAGCTTGTCACGAAGCTCTTCGAGTTGTTTGTATAGTGAAGGCATTTCCTGAGCCATTGCCTGGATCGGTTTCGGAGTTCTTATTCCCGCAACGACGTCTTCTCCCTGGGCGTTAACCAAATATTCTCCGAACATGACATTTTCACCGGTAGCTGGATCTCTTGTAAAACCGACACCGGTTCCACTGTCGTTGCCCATGTTTCCAAAAACCATGGCCACTATGTTTACTGCCGTGCCATTTGCCATGTCGGGCGTAATGTTAAATTCACGCCTATAGTCAACAGCCCTTTTACCACTCCATGAATTGAAGACCGCCTTAACTGCAATTGTGAGTTGATCATAAACGTCCTCAGGGAAAGGCCTAAAGGTCTGTTCGTATACAACGTTCAGGAACAGTTCACTGATCTCCTTAAGGTCTTCTGTAGTCAAATCCACATCTGAAATAGCGCCGGTTTTGACCTTGACTGCCTCAAGAGTCTCATCAAAATACTGATCTGGAATCCCCATGGCTATTTTGCCGAAAAGCTGTATAAATCTTCTATACGCGTCGTAACCAAAACGTTCATTACCAGTTTGAGCGATCAAACCATGAAGCGTGTTGGAGTTAAGACCCAAGTTCAAGATTGTATCCATCATTCCCGGCATAGATAGAGCAGAGCCTGAACGAACAGAAACCAGCAACGGATTGTGCGGGTCTCCGAAAGTTTTGCCCGATTCTTTCTCAAGCTCTTTCATGTGTCCGATAACTTCTTCCATGAGACCCGGTGGTAATTCCCCCACGCCGGAATCTAGAAAACTCAAACAGGCTTCAGTGGTTATCACAAAGCCTGGCGGTACCTTCAGACCAATCTGAGTCATTTCGCAAAGACCGGCTCCTTTACCGCCCAAAAGCTTTTTGTTCTTTCCGTCGCCTTCTCGGAATGAGTATACGAATTTTTGGCTCATCTCACTCTCCACTTCCATTTTCGCTCATTGATTTAATCGACCTCAAAAACCGAGGCTAAAAACAAAAAATCCACCAAGGCTCTTCAACCTTTGATTTATTAATTTTCGGTTTGACCAAACTAGGCAGAATTATATTATCCTAACAAACAATTTTCATTTATTTCAATTGAAACCTGAATAACAGCTCAATTATCTTCATATCAAAAAACAATTCGTACCTTAAAATAAGAGTGTGTCATCACCTAAATATTTTAATGCGCTTAGAAAACGGTTCATAGAATTAGTTGTAACAATCTTTATAAACCGTTTGGAGTTATTCGACTATTAAACCCTCAGTAAACCTGGTTTCACCGATGGAAACAATTCAGCCCGCGTATGTGGCAGAAATAAAGCCGCCATGAAATTATCCATGTAAGCCGGATCTTCTGACAACTCAACGTTTGTCATGGCACGAGCTATATCTCGCGACTTATACATCAAATTTCTGTCTAGCACCGCAAGTCGCGCTCCTTTCAAAGATGAATTGCCTATAAACATGAATTTCTCTTTAGGGATGTCCGGCAGAAGCCCTATATTGACTGAGTGATCTAAGTTAATAAAACTCCCGAATGCGCCTGCAATTATTACTTTGTCAAGATCATCAATCGAAAGACCTATTTTTTCTAGCAGACAGAGATAACCAGAAAACATAGCCCCCTTGGCCCTGAGAATGTTGTCCAAGTCAACCTCGCTGAGTGTAATGTCCTCACCTAACCCGCTTTCCTTGGCCCAACAGATTACGTATTCGTGACCACTCCTGCCATTTCTAATCCTATTAGTTTCAAGATCGTGGGCAAATTTTCCATTCTGATTCAGTATTCCAATCAGCAACATCTGCGATACTATGTTTATAATTCCTGAGCCACAAATCCCAATTGCTGGTTTTCCATCAATTGTCTTGATCATTGGCTCAAAAGTATCTGGATCGATTAAGATTCCTTCTATGGCACCTGGAGCAGCTCTCATGCCATATTGTAAGCCCCCTCCTTCAAAGGCTGGACCGGCAGAACACGAGGCAGTCATAAGCAAATCCTTGTTTCCGGCTACTATTTCTCCGTTAGTGCCAATATCAATAAACAAGGTCATTTCATCACTTTGCCACATTCCATTAGCAAGAACACCCGCTACTATATCTCCCCCTACATAGGAGGCGACTCCCGGAAATACTGTGACAAAAGAACCTGACGGCATTTCCAGCCCAAGCTCATTGGCCGAAACAGGTTCAACATTTTGGGCCGCCGGTACGTAAGGCGTCTGACGCAAGAACCTTGGGTACAACCCGAGAAACAAGTGGGTCATTACAGTATTTCCGGCAGCGACCATGTAATTGATTGATTCTCTTGGTTGGGAAGACTTTGTTACAAGCTCTTCGATAATTTCGTTCAGTCCCCTCACAACATGTTGTTGGAGTCTTTCCAATCCGTCTTTTTTCAATGCAAACACTATTCTACTAATGACATCATCACCCATGGATATTTGAGGATTGTATCGAGAAGCTCTAGCTAAGACCTCACCATTTTCGAGATTTACCAACTCTCCCCACAGCGAAGTGGTTCCGATATCAATTGCTACTGCTAATCTAGGTTTAGAAACATGTCCTGGGGTTATTTTTATAAGTTTGTGCAAATTGCTGTCTAAACCCGGAATCGAGTCTACGCGAAGACAGGCCGAAAATTTCCAGTCGTCCTCTCTAATTGCTGAGGGCAGTTCTCTCAATATTTCTAGATCAGTGCTTACCGGGAAAATGTTGTGGTCTACCTTAAGAGTCCGGCAAATTCGTTCATAATCGCTTGTATTGTCTTCCAAACTAGGAATCTGTGGATTCACAAGAACCCTGATTGTCATGGGATTGTGGTCTGGAACTATGGGCGATTCCATAGGAGTCGCCATCGCTTTTTTCCGATCCTGTTCGTCTCTCGGTATTACTTTTCGGCCAACTTTCGATTTGGGGACTTCAATGGTTAGATCAGAGATCACTCGTGATTGGCAGGCAAGCACAAACCCCGCTGCCCTCGCGGTCGGGTCAAGTTTTTCCATAGCAAGACTAGTTACTTGTCCATCAACCACCTTAATCTTGCACTGCGCGCATGCGCCTGACCCCCCACAGGCGGCCGGTATGAACACACCAGCTTCTAAAGCAGCATCAAGCAACAACTGACCTGCTGAAACTTCTATAGTCACGTCGTCGGGAAGAAATCTAACCCTTCTTTTCTCAGGCATTTTGCCTCCGGGCATCTTGAGAGCTAAACCGCGCCCCCAATAACTTGTTAATTTTGAATTAAAGAATTATTACTATCAAAAACAAGCCGAGTAGTCTACTTCACCATTTGAACAATAAAGATCAAACTTCGGTTCTCGGCAGTATTTTTCTGATTCGTTTTCATCAACATAATCCAAATGAATTACGATCAACAAGATATGAAACTAAAAATATGCGAAATTTTTAAAAGTATTCAAGGAGAGTCGTCTTTCGTCGGCTGGCCGTGCCTATTTGTAAGAGTATCCGGCTGCAACATGCGTTGCAAGTATTGTGACACAAACTATGCGTGGTATGGCGGCCGTGAAATGAGTATCAATGAAATCATCGAAGATTTTTCAAACCTGAAAGGGAACCTGGTTTTGCTGACAGGTGGAGAACCATTACTCCAACAGCAAACTCCTGTTTTACTCGATAGGCTTATCAAACTCGGTTATACGACACTTGTGGAAACAAACGGCTCTTTAGACACAGCTCCCCTTCCTGCTGAAACGGTCAGAATTGTGGATATAAAATGTCCTGGCAGCGGTGAATCCGAGCACTTCTATTGGGATAATCTCAAGAATCTTAGGGACCGTGATGAGGTAAAGTTCGTTATTACTGACAGAAGTGATTTTGAATGGTGCAAAGAATTTGTCCTTCAAAACCTTTTTGAGTTTAGAGGAAATATCCTTATGTCACCAGCATTTGGGATGATCGAACCCAAGGAACTTGTTTCCTGGATCCTTGAAAGTAACCTGAATGTCCGATTTCAACTTCAGCTACACAAATTAATATGGGGGCCCCACAAACGAGGAGTTTAATCTGGAAAGGATTTAATAGTTAAAGTAAATTATTTGAAACGGCTTGCAAATGGTTGACCGTTCGACGTTGAGTATGATAATATATCACCTGAATATAGTAATCTCGGCGGAGAGTTGAACACATATTGTTCAGCCGCTAAGTCCGAAAGGAGCTTTTATGAAAAAACTCTTGCTTCCATTGATCATTTTAAGTCTGTTGTGCTCTTCGCCTGGGTTAGTTCTGGCAGAGGAGGAAATTTATTGGGGAACCGTGCCATCGCCTGAGCCTGTAATCACTGATGACGATTTTAGTAACAAGTATGAGGGGCAAGCGGATTATAGCCTGTTCAGGGAAAAAAATATTTATGATGTATGGAAACCAGGATTATTCGATGAGGAGGAACAAGCCGCCACAGTGGTCTCTCAACCTATTCAGGAGCCTGTTCCTGCAGCTCCGATTACTGTTAGACCAAGTCCTTCGGATCGACCTGAGTTGAGCGCGCCAGCCAGAAATATAGAATCGGTCAGGCCAACAACTACTCAACCAGCGCCAGCAAGGGTTTCGCCATCGGCGCCAAAACCTGCCGAAACGTCTCCTGGAACCGCAGAAGCTTCTTCATCCACAACTTCTGATGCCGCTGAAAAGCCTGGCACAAAGAAGATGAGATGGGGCCAATCCGAAAGCGCTGCTCAACCAGAGCCCAAAACAAAATTTGAATGGGGCCAGAACAAATCTGGGGCTCAGTGATATTCGCGTTTGATGGTTTGGTTTGTCTTTTAATAATTTGCTACACTTTTTTTGCAATAGGTGTGGGATGCTTAA
>JBFXII010000213.1:0-5757 GCA_050176095.1 Desulfomonilaceae bacterium | reverse complement strand
GATGACACAATGCTGCTGGATGGTTCATCCCCATACGCATGGGGAACACATAGCAGCATCCCCTATCTTTTTCCTGTCCTTCGGTTCATCCCCATACGCATGGGGAACACTTAGTGTAATGGTGGGCACCTTGCCAGTAGGATAGGTTCATCCCCATACGCATGGGGAACACATCGTGCCCGCAACCGGGATAGAGAGAAAGTACGGTTCATCCCCATACGCATGGGGAACACTAGATACTCAATCCGAACGGTGTCAGTGTCGACGGTTCATCCCCATACGCATGGGGAACACATTTAAATCAATGGCAGCTGTGTGCTTTATTTCGGTTCATCCCCATACGCATGGGGAACACAGGGTTTTCCGTAATTCGATTGCGTCCATGTGCGGTTCATCCCCATACGCATGGGGAACACTCCATTTGTAACTATAGGATGTTAAATAACAATTTGTTCGGACAAAAGCCTACCATTTTGTTATTCTTATTAGACTATAATGCCTTCACTTTGTTGAGGTTTCGCATACCTCGGTCTGGATTTCAGGTAAAAACGAAACGAGTTTTATCCCATCCATCTCTACTGGTATCCGCCTATTTTCTCCCACAGTGACGAAATCAAAACCCGACTCCGTCTGTGTTCTCCAAACCATTACTGCGTTACCGGTCTCAATTTGGTTGGTTACTTGTGTCCAGATGTATTCCCTGACTTTTACTGAATAGTCTCCCACATATACTCCGGCTCTGACTTCCAACATCCAGATTGCCAGGCGCCCTCTCAGTCTCGGAGGAGCGTTTTCAAGAACTATGACTAGCATGGTTAATTCTCTGTTTCGATGACATTTAAATTTGAAACAAGCTAAACCTAAGAGTCCGTCACACTTAATATCTCTTCGATTGTGGGTATGATTTTCTCTAAGGTACGGTTGCGTCTGAAAATCTCTCTACATTCAAGGCGAACCATTCGCTCAGGGTCTCGAGGATCCTGGGCAGCGACCTTAAAAGCTACTGGAGCGACAGTATCAAATTTGAATATGTCCGCTACATCATAGACAAATGACAGCGGTCTTCCAGAATGCAAAAAACCAATAGCCGGTGAGTAACCTGCAGCAAGGACAGCGGCTTCGGTAATGCCGTAGAGACATGCTGTGGCAGAACTCAGGCATCGATTAGGCAAGTCAGCCTCGTCCCATTGACCAGGATCGTATTTACGTGAATGCCACTTTACTCGGTATTTTTTCGCTAATAGCTCATACATCGACCTGACCCTCGCGCCTTCTATGCCTCTCAGTTGTTCCACGCTTCTTTTGGCAGGCGGGTCCTCCTGGAAACGCAATGCAAACATCTTTCTAACCACTTTTAGCTTGGAATTTTCATCCAACGCCAATCCAGCCTGCCGCAAGAGCTTGTCAGCCCTGGCTCCACCAGGTTGGCCAGACGAGTAAAGCCGGACACCTGCTTCTCCCACCCAAACCAGTAGGGTTCCGGCCTGTGCTGCAAGTGCGGCTGCTGCATGCGAGATCCTCGTGCCTGGCTCAAGCATCAGGCATGCTATACCACCAATCGGAATGTGGGTTCGTACACCGTTTTTGTCCACAACCACAAAAGCGCTATCCAGCACATCCAGATGGCCTTTCTCAACAAAGAGGATAGACGCTCTCTCTTTCATTGAAATCGGTTTAAGAGGCTCTAGCATGAAGTACATCTCCTAATCATCAACAACCCACAACCGAAAGATTTTGCTGGACCAATCCCTTTGTATAGAGCTTCCCTGAAAAGATTGGAATCACTGACTATGAGGGTTCCTCTGAAGTCTACGGTGCTGATCTGGATCGGTTTACCGGTTCCTGATTTGTAGAATTTATGTTGAATATAAGAATCAGCTATCACTGAAGTGCGTACAAGTTCAAAGCCGTTTGAGAGAGACCTCTTTTCTAACCATTTGTAACACGCGTCTTGAACCAATTGTGATTTTGTGGGGTCTTCCTGGCCGTAGATGTTCCTAAACTTTTGCCCCGTTTTGAAATCCATAACGACGTCGTGTCTAGAATATTTTCCGGTTTCACTGGACTTCTTGGTTACAGTTGGATTGGCTCGTAACATAAAATCGAAGGGCATTCCATTTTTAAGAAACGGTTCGTATTTCTTGGTTTCAATTGTCCAGGAGTTTGATCTTCCAGAAGGTGGAGTACCTGATACTACTAGATGAATTGGCTCATTCGGTAGATATTCTGTCCGATATATGAAATCCCGGTCAACTCTTGAGACGTCCCCGAAAATTTTCCATAAAGTCTGATGAACAGAGTAAGGAGTCTCTCCGATCACTTTGAAAAGCTGCGAGGCCGACATGTTTTCAAGATTGGGTTTTATCTTGCTCATAAACATTTTCCATCTCCACAATCTCTTTTTTTAGGACACAGAATGAGATGTATCTGTCTGCAAATTGCCAAGGGTGTCTACTCAAGGGAGAATCCCGTCTTATGATAACCTGTGTTGAATCCAAACCAGATTCTGGATACTCTTCCCAATAAATTCCATGGGTATCTTTACTTAAACGATTCAACGCTATTTCATCTGGAAATCTGGCTTTTTCAATTGCCTTTTTTAGTGTTTCTGCTTGAAGAATTTGTGGCGCAAGGGGTAAGGACGGTGGACAACTTTTCCTTCCGAGATAAAGAGGGAATCTCGGTTGCTTGAGGGCTTTTAATAACACCCTTAGCATCTGGACATCACTGTTTGAATTCAACCACGCAAATACCCGGTAAACTGAGTCCACAAAATACTCACGTTGGGAAAGGGTTGCTTGCGCCTTTGTATCTTCTCTGACAGCTTCAATCTCACGTTTTCTCGAAAAGAAGAAGTTACCAGAAAGACTCCTAGGGGATTGTGCCGTGTGGTAATCGACCATGAGCGTCCCATAAGACTCTACCTCAACGGCAAGACTTATGCTGCGGTCGAGTGACAATAATTCATCTTCGTGGTCTCTTTTGATGCCTAAAGCGGCCGCCAGCATGCCTATAATTGCAGACCTGGATGGACTCGAGACGGACGGCCTAAATCCACCAACGGCAACGTCCCCCCAACTACACATGGGACCATACAATCGAAAAACCAAGAAGTCTCTCATCATAGTGTTCCTTTTGCGAAGACCACCAAATCGTTCAGAGATCCCTGACCATTAAGAGCATTCATGAAAAATGACTCATCCGAGCAGGCCCCATAAACCTTGTCAATGCTCTGTCTGGTTTCTTCCAGTCTTTTTATTGAATCGAACAACAGATTGTCACCTTTCACGGGATTAAGGAAAGAAACTGCTAATGAACGAGGCTGCTGATTTCCTTTTTCTGCACAAACGTATGAGGCATAAGACCTTGACGCGAAAGTGGCCTGCTTGCCAGTGGGAGATATCTTGGTTGAAGCCTCTGTTAATGCCTGTAACGCCATTTTGGCAAGGTCCGTCTCTCCAGAAAGGTTTTCAAGAAGGCTAGTACAATCTACGCAAACGTACAAATAAAAAATGCCTGCGCCGAACTCAGTTTCGCCCAAATGCCCAGCACCCATATCCTCCTCGCCACGATTGAGATCATCCACCGCAGTAAAAAAGTCGTCCTCAATAGCTACTTTGTGAGTGGTAATGGCATGCGCTACTTGAGCGGATGCTTCAACATTGAATTCTGGCTTAGATGCGAGCATCCGGCCGAACAAGGCTATGTCAACTGAGGTATGATTTTTTTTCAGCAGCTTTAGTTCAGCCTCTGTGGGGCCCTTGTTTGCACTAGCCAATCTAGAAGCCAAATCAAGTATGGCTAACTCCTCTTCGGGACTGAAGTGGGCAAGCTGTTCAATCTTGAGCTCAGCCAGAGCGTCCGTTTTTGAGGGTTTGGACAATTTGCCAAAAACTTCTGCGATCTTTTTGCTCCACTCTCGGGAATTCTTTTCATTAACACCCAAACTCAGGAGTTTTTCATACGCTTTAACCCCCATCATTTTGGTGCGAACCCCCAAATGGCCCTTTAGTGATTCCTCAAAAACAGAGGATGTTCTCCAAGCCCTTTTCAAGCTCTGTGAGGAAATCCGCAGCCTGTTGACTCCGCCCATAACAGCGGTTTTGGGTCTACCTAATTCATCTCGATTTAAATTTGAAGGCGGGTATGATGTAAGAATGTGCAGCTGTAAAAACATTTTAGTCACCTTTCTAGTTGTAAGTCTGCCATCAAATGGCGGAATAATAATCAAATGCCCATCGCTTTTTTGTTCGGTCTCCCCACTCATACAGGTCCTTGCCAAGCCCAGCAATGTTCACTGTATTTTCTAGAAGCCGAACAATCCTAATCATGGGATTAAACAGGTCATCAGGTGTTTCACATTGAATCAATCTCTTAAAACGTAACTCACTAACTTTTCGTGTTCCTCCTGCATCCTTTGGTTGGGCCATTAATTTTGCCACTGATTTCTCGGAGGTATCATTTCTTACATGAGCCAGGACTCCGGTTAAGCACGCCAGGGCTCTGTCATTAACCAGTCCATACTTCATAAGGGACAGTCGCAATTTGTGATACTCGGGAACAAACATTACTTCTGTAGTGTTTCCACAACGTCTCAGGATCGCTCTATCACCCTTGCGATTCTCAAGGCCTTTCCACCATTCTTCAATAGTTTCTGGAACTTCCTTATTTCCAGAAAAATCAAGAAAAGTTTTAGTTGTCACCGCAGTCTCCTTTCCAATTTGAAGACAGTAGTTATTGGTTTGGTTTATTTATGTTTTGTTGGTAATTCTAATATTTGCTCCATGATTTTCTTGCTCCAGTTAAATTTAATTAGCTCGTTACGTGCTTTTACCATCCGCTTGGTGTCTTCCTGCTCAAACTGTCCGCTTAGGACTGTTTCGTCAAAAATGTCTAACGCCTGGCTAGTGATTTTCTTGTGCCAAGCTCGTAGGACACCCTCATTCGGCTCTTTTTTTTCCAAAGCTTCCTTCAGAAGATTCAAAGAGTTATAAAAAATTGATTCAGTCCGAATCCAAAAAAGCCTGTCGACATTGCTTGGGTCACTCTTGATCTCGGAAGTCCGGGTAAACCATGATTTCTTAATGGCAGATGTCAAATTGGCGCCAACTGCCTGAGCTGATTTAACAAGACGCATAGTTTCATTTTCATATTTTTCTCTGATGTTGATCGACACAGTGACGATTGGCATCACGCCCTCATACCAACATTTGGCTTTCATGTTGTCCATGTCGAAGCCAAATGCCCAGAGTCTTAGTTGTTTGTCCTCACAGTAATCAGACTCAAGAAATTGCCGTATCCGATATGCGGCCTCGTATCCTTTTTCCTGGTCGTTTACGATGAGACCTAACCAATCTCGGTAGGTTATTCCTTTTGAAGACGCATGGCGGGGATGAAGAACCGAATCTTTGTCTCTGTAATGTGGCGTTAGGAAATGGTTCCAATGACCTACATAATTAATCCCATAATTTTTGGTGACATAGGTCCTTATGATTTTTCTCGAAGCCTCATGGCATAAATCACACAGAGCCTGGGTGTCTTCTTCCACTTTCAGTCTTATTCTCCGGGGCGTCGCCCAGAATGTTTGAAGTGGATTGACATCCAATGGCGTGGTATCTTTTCCTGCTTTAAAATCGCTGACTCGCGTCTTTGCCATCCATGGAAAAATATCAGATGCAGTCACCAAATCCGGATTCCCGCCAACGTTTCTTTCGAACAGATTCTTGGGTAAAGTGTTAAGGGAAATTGTGTTCCATA
>JBFXII010000212.1:0-5829 GCA_050176095.1 Desulfomonilaceae bacterium | reverse complement strand
ACGAATATACCAAAGATCTGGTTAGTGAGTTTGAAAGACTTAACCCCCTGGATGTTAGATCTAACTTTTAGACCCACATCAATTCTTCGGACCTATCTGCTTGATGACGCCTTATTTAACTTAAATATCCGAAACTTTTTTGGGGGCCCACTGGACATCAATACAATGAATTGACATATAGTCTAATACGATAATTTTTATCAAAACAAGGAGTTGAAAATGCAGGAACCTGAAAACGAAACTGGGTTTGTAATAAGGGACAAGAGGCATTCTTCATTTGATGAAAAGAAAGAAGAATCCCAGGTAAAAGACCCATCTCAGGCAAATTCGACTCAGCAACCGCCTAGCGCCTCCGACTCAACAAAACCAGAAGGCGAACCTAAGTCCACTCCTGCGCCCGTGGATTTCATCTCTTTCATCCTCGGTATGGCTCAAACTGCGCTTTTTCAATTGGGACTAATTCAGATTCAAGGGGGTGAACAGACCAGGAAAGATTTGATCGGGGCTCGCCAAACCATAGATATAATCGCAATGATTGAAGAAAAAACGCGTGGAAACTTGACCGATGACGAGAAAAAAGTTATAAAGGATACTTTGTTTCAACTAAGAATGGCTTTCGTTGAAATGAGCAAATAAAAGCACGAGGCACGATGCCTTTTGGAGGAGTAGATATAATGTCACGAGTTTGCGAAATTTGCGGAAAGGGGCCTTTACGAGGCTACAATGTGAGCCACGCACATAACCGCACGAAGAAAATATCGTTGCCCAATCTTCAAAAGTTGAGAATAATTGAGAATTCGGGTCGCGTGCGCAGAGCCAAGGTTTGCACGCGCTGTATCCGATCAAATATGATTTCCAAGGCTCCTTAATAGGCTTGCTGGTGAACGAGTCTATTTCGTCTGGGTTTAAATGTTGATATTTTAGAAGTTTATGCGGTGGCGAAAAATCCTCGAAATCGCCACCCTATATATTTCCCAATTCTGGTTTTTTTAAATGGATTAGGCCATTCCCAGACGCTCAACGTTTTCTACCCCCTTCACCCTCTTGAGTGAGTGCATTATCCTGCCCAGATGGTCCACGTCCCGAACCTTAACCAAGAAAAACCCTTTGGCCTCTTTGTCATTGATGACATTTACATTGGCTTGTATGATGTCAGAATCATTCGAAGTGAAGACTCCGCTTATTGTAGCAAGCATGCCCGGACGATTAACTGAGTGGACTACAAGTTTCACCATGCGATCGTGAGCCTGCTTTTCATCCCAGGTGGCGTCAACAATTCTCTTTTCATCCGTATCGTTAAGGTTTACACAATCGTTCTTGTGTATGGTTACTCCTCTACCCCTCGTGATGAAACCTCTGATAGAATCCCCAGGCAATGGATTGCAGCACTTTGCAAAATGAACCATCACATCTGCAAGCCCCTGAACACGAACACCACTTTTTGATGTTCCGTGGGAATCCTTGTGCTGCCGTTCCTCAGAGTGTTCAATCTTTACCTTTTCCCTCTCATGCAGCGGAATAAGCCGTGTCACGAGAACTTTTGCAGATTGTCGGCCATACCCTATCGAAGCATAAAGCTCGGACTCCGATTTGAAATTAAATTCCTGAGCAATTCTAAGGAGTTCCCCATCCTTCTCTAGGCGTGATATATCCAATCTCCATTTTTTGAGTTCCCGCTCAACACTGTCCCTACCCATCTCAATGGCTTTTTCTTTTTCCTGAGCCATTATGTAGTGACGTATCTTGGTGCGAGCCCTACCTGTCTTGACGTGTTTAAGCCAATCCTTGCTTGGTCTTTGGTGAACAGAAGTAACAATTTCAACGGTGTCGCCTGTAACAAGCTCATATTTGAGGGACACCATCTTTCCATTGACTCGGGCCCCCACACAGCTATGACCAACTTCGGTATGGATTGAATAGGCAAAATCAAGGGGAGTAGAGCCTTTAGGAAACTCTTTGAGATCACCTTTCGGGGTGAAAACGTATACTTCGTCAGGATACAAATCAACCCTGACGTTTTCTAGAAACTCTCGAGGATCTTCGAGTTCCTGCTGCCATTCCATCATTTGGCGAAGCCAATTCACAACCTTGGCGTCTTCATCGTCTACGGACTTGCCTTCCTTGTAAGACCAGTGGGCTGCAATTCCTTCTTCTGCAATCAAATCCATTTCATGTGTTCTGATTTGGATTTCAATTCTATGGCCCTCCGGGCCTATCACGGTCGTATGCAATGATTGGTAGCCGTTGCTTTTCGGCATGGCCAAATAGTCCTTGAATCTTCCTGGAATAGGTTTCCACAGTGAATGAATCAATCCCAGAACAGTGTAACAGTCACTCACCGAATCAAGTATTATTCTGAAAGCAGTCAGATCGTGAACCTGGTCGAATTCGAGACGCTGGTTGAGCATTTTTCGATGAATGCTGTGAATGTCTTTGTTTCGTCCTTTAAGAATGGCCTTTATGTCTTCTTTTTCGAGGCGTTCTCGAACTATGGTTAGTACCGTGTTTACGTAAGCTTCTCGCTCCTGAAGAGAATCCTCGAGTCTTTTCTGGATATAGGCAAATCTTTCGGGCTCTATATATTGGAACGCCAATTCTTCCAGGTCGGTTCTCAGCCAATAGATTCCAAGTCTGGCAGCAAGTGGAGCATAAATCTCCATGGTTTCCCGAGCTATCCGGATTTGTGATTCACGAGGCATGTGTTGCAAGGTTCTCATATTGTGAAGTCGGTCAGCTAATTTCACTAGCAACACTCGAATATCTCGGCTCATGGCCAGGATCATTTTGCGAAAATTTTCAGCCTGACGCTCCTCTTTAGACTGAAAAGGAATCTTGCTAATCTTGGTCACACCATCTACGAGGTTTGCTATTTCTGAGCCGAAGAATCTTTCGAGTTCTTCTGTTGTCGCCAAGGTGTCCTCGACGGTGTCGTGGAGCAATCCCGTTGCGACGGAAGCCTCGTCAAGCTTCATCTGGGCCAATATTCCGGCCACTGCCACCGGGTGGGAAAGGTAGGGTTCTCCCGACATCCGTGTTTGCCCCTGATGAACACGTGCTGAGTATACGTAAGCCCCCCGAATCAAATCCAGATCGGCGTCGGGGTAATACGCCTTCACCATATCCTGAATTTCACCAAATCGAACTATTTGATTACGCTTTTCAATCATTGTTGCCGCAATATGATAAATTTACGTATTCACCAGGACTCTATCGTCCCGGTCTCAAAGTTTTACTCTCCCTCTTTTTAAAAATAAGTTTTAGGGGTGAGCTACCAAAATTAAAGTAAGTTCTTAATTGATTCTCTAAATATCGTCTATATGAAAAATGTATTGCCTCCGGGTAATTGGCAAAAATAATAAAAGTCGGCGGCCTAGATTGGGCCTGAGTTATGTAAAAAAGTTTTATCCTTTTGGTTTTCCTGTGCATTCCAGGTGGGTTTCGATTCACGGCTTCTTCTAGAAACCTATTCAACTCACCAGTTGAAATCCTTTTTGTATAACACGCATAGAGTTCATCAATTAGGCCAAACAATTTGACCGCCCTGGTCCCCTTTAGGGCAGAAATGGTAACAATTGCAGCATGATCCAAGAACTTCAGTGTCTGGCGAGTATCTTCTATGTAGCGATTGATAGTGTTGGAGTCTTTTTGCGCCAAATCCCATTTGTTGAACGCTAAAATGACTCCTCGATACTTTTCATATGCGTAACCGGCAATTCTTGAATCCTGATCGGTGATAAATTCAAGCGCGTCAAGCATCACAATGACTATGTCAGCCCGGTCAATGCTTCGAAATGCCTTTACTACGCTATACTTTTCGACTTTGTCAACTATTCTGGAACGTCGTCTGACCCCAGCGGTGTCAATAAAAACGTAACTACGACCCTCTCTCTTGACAATGGTGTCAATAGAATCCCTTGTGGTGCCCGGTTGAGGATTGGCTACAAGTCTCTCTTGGCCTAACAAAAGGTTTATCAGAGTTGACTTCCCTACGTTAGGACGACCAACTACGGCAACCTTTATAATGTCGGCGTCTATTTCATCCGCAACTTGCTCCTCTGAAAGAGGTTCAGGTATCAGTAAAAGCAACTCATCGATCAATTCGTCCATGCCGTAACCGGTCAAAGCGCTGATTTCGTATAGTTTATCTACGCCAAGACCATAAAATTCCGCTGAAGTATTTTCATGTTTTTCCGAATCAATCTTGTTCACCACATATAGAACACTTTTGTTGGCCTGCTGAAGAATTCGAACGATGTCGTAGTCCGACGGAGTCAAACCGGTTTTACCATCACCGACAAATACGATGATATCCGCTTCATCAACAGCCATCATTGTCTGAAAACGCATCTGAGATAAAATCACGTCTTCTGTGGTGGGTTCAAATCCCCCAGTGTCGATGACGGTGAATTTCCTTCCCCTTACTTCGGCATCCCCATAATTACGGTCTCTGGTTAACCCCGGTGTGTCATCTACCAGAGCCTTGCGCGATCGGGTGAAAACATTGAACAGGGTAGATTTTCCGACGTTAGGTCTACCAACCAATGCAACAAGTGTCTTTTCTTTCTTTGCCATATTCACTTTATATCATATTGGTAGGGCAATTAGCAGATTAAATCTGAACGCATCGCATCTGTATAATAACGGGCAGTATGAATTATGTTTTCGGATAAGCATTGAGATCGTCATATGAAGATATTATAATTGCAAATAAAAGAGTTGTAATGTTACCGATATCTTGTTAATGTGTACGTTTATAAATTTTTTTGCTCAATTTTTCCACGGCAGCTTTCAGGATGGGACGTAATAATCTACGAGGAAAGTACTCACCATCCTAAGAGGTTCAAAGGCATTAATTAATCATGAGCCGCATTAACAAACATAAGTCTCAAACTGATGCCATGCTTTTCGATGTGACAGTTAGTGAGACTATTGGCGTGGGCCGTTTAACCGATTAATTATATTAAGGTCTAGCTATTATGCCTAAGAAATTTTTTGGAACTGACGGGATCAGGGGTGTAGCCAATACTCCACCCATGACAGCAGAAATGGCTGTGATGTTGGGGCGGGCAATTGGTTGGGTTTCCCGTAATCAGAATCATGGTCATGCTCGTGTTCTAATTGGCAAGGACACTCGGCTTTCGTCTGACATGCTTGAGATGGCCCTTGCGTCTGGTTTGTGCTCCATTGGGATTGATGCGGTCCTGGCTGGCCATCTTCCCACTCCGGGGGTAGCATTTCTGACAAGGAACATGAGATGTGTTGCGGGAGTTGTGGTTTCAGCCTCTCATAACCCCTTTGGTGATAACGGAATAAAATTTTTCTCCTCTTCCGGTTACAAGCTATCAAACGATGTGGAAATCCAGATAGAAAAACTGCTCGAGTCTCAGACTGGCCTTTTCGATGTCCCTACAGGAGCCAAGGTGGGCAAGACCATTTCTCTTGATGATTCTGTTGGACGATATGTTGTTTTTCTAAAAAGTTGCATACCGAGTGAATTATCTTTCGATGATTTCAAAATTGTAATCGACTGCGCCAATGGGGCAGCATACAGAGCGGCTCCACTTGTATTCCAGGAGCTAGGAGCAGACGTAAAAACTATAGCAAAAACGCCGGACGGCACTAATATTAATGATGAATGTGGGTCATTACACCCTGAGAAACTTTGTGGAATTATCAAAGACTGGAGCGCTGACTTAGGTGTGGCTCTTGACGGAGACGCAGACAGGGCAATTTTCTCCGATGAAAACGGCAATATAGTTGATGGCGATAAGATCATGGGTCTGATCGCTAAATATTTGTCTGAGAGAGGTGAATTGAAGAAGAACACCC
>JBFXII010000211.1:0-5839 GCA_050176095.1 Desulfomonilaceae bacterium | reverse complement strand
GAAACCGCTTATTACTGAAATGAATGCTTGCTTGCGTTTAGCTCTGAGGTAACGCAAGCCTATTCCGATTTCGAGAGGTAGCTTCATCCGAGCCCTTTTTCAGGTCTCATGTGCGGAAACAAAATGACCTCTCTGATTGATTGTGAGTTCGTGAGGAGCATTACAAGTCTATCAATGCCCAGCCCTTCACCAGCGGCTGGTGGCATACCATATTCAAGGGCTCGCAGAAAGTCTTCATCCAGATAATGAGCTTCTTCATCCCCTGCGTTTCTTGCCATTACCTGCTGTTCAAACCGACTCCTCTGATCTATGGGATCGTTGAGTTCAGTAAAAGCATTGGCCATTTCCCGTCCACATATGTATAACTCGAACCTGTCCGTAACCGTGGGGTCTTCGTCGTTGCGTCGAGCTAAGGGGGAAACATCAACCGGATACTTGTGTATAAATACCGGACCCCACAATTTTTCTTCGACAACCTCGTCAAAAACGGTCATCCACAGTTTCCCCAGGGAATCCTCTTTACCAACTTTGAGGCCCATCTCCACCGCTTTGATGAATACGGCATTCCAGTCGTCAATCTCGCTTTCATTCAGTGCCCGATGGTTTATCAGCGCCTCTCTGACAGTCATTCTAGTCCAGGGGGGAGTAAGATCTACTTCTTTATCTCCATACATGAACCTTTGGGCTCCTGTTATTTCCTGGGCTAGATCAGATAACATTTGCTCTGTCAAGGACATGAGGTCATCATAAGTCTTGTACGCCTCATAGAATTCCAACATGGTAAACTCTGGATTATGCTGGGTGGATATACCCTCATTCCTAAAATTCCTATTAATTTCAAAGACCTTGTCAAAACCACCCACCAGTAGTCTTTTCAGGTAAAGTTCCGGAGCAATTCTCAGATACAGGTTTCTGTCCAATGCATTGTGGTAAGTTTCAAAGGGTTTAGCGGTAGCGCCGCCTGGCAATGCCTGCATCATGGGGGTTTCAACTTCCAGAAACCCTCTTTCTGTTAAGAAATTGCGGAGAAAAGAAATTATCTTGCTACGAGTTATGACTATGTCTCGCGAGGTTTGATTTACTATTAGATCTAGGTAACGTTGCCTGTAGCGAGTTTCCACATCCGATAGACCGTGCCATTTCTCAGGTAATGGACGCATAGCTTTGGTGAGCAAGGTAAATAGTTCTACCAGCACGCTAGTTTCACCTGTTCTTGTTTTAAATGGCTTCCCCACGACACCTATTATGTCACCTATGTCCAGCTTCTTAGCAATTTTGAAGTTTTCGACTCCTACTGCGTCTCTTCCTAAATAAATCTGAAAGTCCCCAGCAACATCCCTGATTCTCATAAACGCCGCTTTTCCTAACAACCTTATGGCTATTATCCTGCCAGACATTTTTACTACACGGTCTACGGTTTCATTCTCGACGATGTGCTTGAATTCCCGTAGAAATTCCTGTGAGGTAATTTCAGGTTTGAACCCGGTAGAGTAAGGAAATATCCCCTGGTTTAATAACTCTTCTATTTTTTTGCGCCGAACTTCCGTAAGGGATGAAGCTTGTGAGTGTCTTGTGTGCTGTGAGGAATCCGACAATGTGTTAACTCTCCTAAAAATTTACCTTAATTGAGCGAGCTTTTTACCTTTTTTGGGCATAAAAGTCAAGACTGACCGAGAAAACAGCCATATTTTCAATATGGATACTGTGTCATATCAATTTATTCCTACGAACAAAGTCTACGATTGATGCGTTTATGGATTTAGATATGATTATTAGAATGAAGTATCCGTTTGCTCTTATTAGTTCCGAAATGGAATTGAAATTCCGTGTGAAAAAGCTGTATAAAGGCCCTAACAGTCTGACTTCATGAAATATTATTTCAGGAAAGTCTCTATTCTTCTAAATATAGCTTGACAAACGTCTTGCCATAATTGCACGATTCGATTACTAGTAGAATTTCTATGACTCGTGTCTTGAATGGAAAGGGCCATGTTTCTAGCATCACGCAATCTTAAAGTTCAGTCAAAGGACAATGCCTGTAGGATGTTCTATTGGAATTGGAATTTGGTGGAGTCTTGGGATCAGCTGTGAGCTGAAGCAGTGTTGAATTCAAGACCCACCTTACAAAGGTGGGTTTTTTGTTTTAGGACAGGTGATAAAAAATGAAATTAACGGGAACCATATGCCCGCCCGGGGACAAGTCAATATCACACCGAATCGCATTGCTCTCATTGATTTCCAAAGGAAAATCGGTAGTCAAGAACTTTTCTATAGCAAGGGATTGTAAAACATCATTAACGGCCGTGCGCGATCTTGGTGTCCCGATTGAAGAAATTCCGGAGGCAATACTGATCCAGGGCGTCGACCGCGATATCAGCGCAAAATGTTATCTTGACTGCCAAAACTCCGGCACGACCATGAGACTGTTAATGGGTATCTTGAGCGCTAATCAAGGAGAGTTCTTACTAGACGGAGACGCATCACTTAGAAACCGTCCAATGGAGAGAATCGCTATCCCCTTGAGAGCCATGGGCGCTAACATCACTTGTGCGCCATCCGGAACTCCTCCGGTAAGAATCGTAGGAGGAACTCTAACCGGAATCGACTATGAGTTGCCAACTCCCAGCGCACAATTAAAAAGCGCCTTAATTTTTGCCGGCATGCAAGCCCAGGGGAGGACAAACATAGTCGAAAAAACAACGAGCCGTGATCATACTGAAATATTACTAAAGAACTGTGGAGCCAATATTGAGAAAACACCTCTCGGATGGGCGGTAAGCAAATCATCTGCTACCCTACCAGTAGAATATTATGTTCCCGGAGATATCTCGTCAGCCTCTTTTTTTGTTTGCGCGGCCACGATCCTTCAAGGTAGCGACATTAAAGTAGAAAAAGTTTTGCTGAATCCAACTAGAACCGGAGCCTTGAGAGTGTTGCAACGCATGGGTGCTTCAATACAGTCATCTGTAGAGATGAATTCCAACAATACGAGTACAAGCTCTCTTGGCGAAGTTTATGGTGATATCCAGGCCAAGTTTATCGGCGAGTTGAAATCTTTCGAGGTCTCCCCTGAAGAAACACCACTCCTCGTCGATGAGGTCCCTATCTTAGCCCTTGTAGCTACTCAAGCCAAAGGCACGTCCATTTTTCATGATGTGTCAGAACTCAGGATAAAAGAATCGGATAGAGTTCAGGCGATAATGACTCAACTCAATTCAATGGGGGCCCAAATAGAGGCACATGATAATTCCCTATTAATTCATGGACCTACAAGGCTTCTGGCAAATCAGACAATGGAGAGTTTCGGAGACCACAGGATTGCCATGACACTAAAAATAGCGGGCCTATTGTCAGATTCCTTTCCGACCATAAGGGATCAAGACTGCATTGCTATATCTTACCCCAACTTTGACGAAACCCTGAGGTCACTAGCAACATGAAAGTTTTTTGCTTACTTGGGGATGATCGAGCGCAGAGATCTAAGTCTCCGATTCTTCACAACAAAGCGTTTCAGATTCGAGGCATTGACGCCCATTACGTGAGCTTCTGTGTAAGCCCCGAATTGTTGAAAAATGCCATTATTGGATTTAGGGCATTAGGACTTTGCGGAGCTAATGTCACAATTCCGCACAAGGAAAATGTGGTCAGTTTTTTGGATGAACTTGGCCAAACATCGAAAATCCTCAAGGCAGTAAACACTCTGATTGTATCAAATGGATTGGTGATAGGCGATAACACGGATGCGGACGGATTTCGTGATGCACTCTCCACCACAGGTTTCACCCCTGAAAAGAAATCCTGCCTGATCATAGGAACTGGCGGCGCCGCAAAAGCAGTGATTCTGGCCCTATCGGCAATGGGTGTTGGTAAAATTAAGGTGGCAGGGAGAAATAAGTCTAAATTGCTTGATATATCAAAGATGTTTGGGATAGAGCCTATAAGTATTAAAGAATCAGTAGAAGCCTCAAGAACAGCTGAGCTGATTGTGAATGCGACCTCAATGTCAAGTCCTGACGAATTTGATAACTCAATGTCCGGATTGGTTACTTCCCTCGATTGTTATCAACTGGAACTCATTTTTGATCTAAACTATGGACGTTCTGAAAACATTTGGGAAAGAACTGCCAACCGAATGGAATGTAAATTTTCTGATGGATTGGTCATGTTGGCGGCGCAAGCTGCGCGAAGCTTTAATTTATGGACGGGCGAATCCGCAACGGTCTCGGAATTCACATCTTATCTCAGGTAACTAGATGAAGAACTTGTATTTAATTGGTTTTATGGGCTCCGGAAAGACCACCGTAGGCAAATTGGTTGCGAAAAACCTTCGTTGTTCCTTTGTCGATGTGGATGATCTTATCACTAAGGAATTGGGAACGTCGATTCGGAATATTTTCGAATCGCATGGAGAAAAGGCCTTCCGCAGGGTGGAAAGAGATATTCTAGTCAAGCTATCGGGACAACAAGATTTGGTTGTTGCAACAGGTGGAGGAGCATATGAAAATCCCGATAATCGCCGACGCATCAAGCAGTCCGGTAATGTGATCTTCCTCAATGCTAGTTTGGACACAATTACTACTAGACTAAGTCAAAATGAAAAAGAACTGCGACCCTTGTGGACAAACCTTGATGATTTAAGAAGTCTTTTCCATCGCCGTCTCAAGAGCTTTCAGGACTGCACAAAAAAGATAACCGTGGATGAGCAAACACCCTTTGAGACAGCGTCAGTCATTTGCTCATACGTATGCGGAGAACAGCAAATAGTCGTTACCTATGAGGATAAGCGATGTAAGGTTTGTTCAGTATGGAATGCTCCAGCGCACGTTATTCAATACACTTCCGGTAGAAAAACAGTAATTCTAACAGATCAGAATGTCGAGCGTCTTCATCTGCATCGATATCTTGAAAGCCTGGACGGTTCCATAATTATTTCCATAAAACCCGGGGAAAAATCAAAATCAATCAGAACGGTAAATCATATTTACGAAAGGCTACTTGATGCTAAAATAGGGCGCGATGATCTTCTATTGGTGATTGGAGGTGGAGTAATTACCGACATCGGAGGTTTTGTAGCCGGCACATTCAAACGAGGAATCGATTTTATTCTGGTGGGCTCAACCATGGTAGCGTCCGTTGATGCTGCTATCGGCGGGAAATCTGCCATCGATGTCGGTAAAGTAAAAAATTCCGTCGGGATTTTTACAAAACCTCTTACAACAGTCCTTGATTTATCCTGCTTGCATACCCTGAAACCCAGCCATATTCGAGAAGGATTGGTTGAAGCTTACAAAACAGGATTGGTCTATGACACTGAACTGTCATTTTACATGGAACAGAACATTCAAGCCTTGATAAAAGGATCTGTTCCAGAACTTTGCCAGGTTTTGAATGCTTCAGCAAGAGCTAAATGTGATATCGTCTCTAAAGATTTTAGGGAAAAGAATCTCAGGAAAATATTAAATTATGGCCATACTTACGGCCACGCAGTTGAAAGCTACAACAACTACTCCATCAGTCACGGACTGGCCGTTTCCAAAGGCATGCTGGTCGCAATGAACATTTCACTTCAACGTGGTTTGCTTACCGAGGCTGAATTAGTGGAATCGATTCAGACTATCAATAAGATATCAAAAGGAAAAGTGAAACTCCCGTCGGCTAAAGATGCGTGGCAAATAATGATGAATGACAAGAAAAATAGCAGTGGAAAGATCACCTTCGTGCTTTTGTCTGGCAAAGGCCAGTGCTCAATCGTAAACAACGTATGTGAGTCAGAGCTTGATCTGGCCATAAGAATAAGCAGAGATTACGATAATGTCTAGTGTTTTCGGACGTATATTTA
>JBFXII010000210.1:0-5853 GCA_050176095.1 Desulfomonilaceae bacterium | reverse complement strand
AGAATTATGTTCCCTGATATTTGCCATTTCAAGGTAATACTGATTGATTCCAGCTTCTCTAACTGTGTCACGGAACAGAGGTTCAAGAGTTCGGGGGCTGCATGCCGCCACGATTACCCTGTTTAGTCCCTTTTCTCTGGTCATGTCAGTAATTTCTTTGGCCGAATTTGTTGCGCAGGAAAAAAGTTGTTCCTGAGCGTGCACTACATTTGGAAGAGTTTTACAGTATTCAACCGTTTCAGGAACATTAACTATACGTCCAATATTGGCGCCACAGTGACACACGAATACGCCAATTCGCGGCTCCTCCATACACACGTCACGTTCCGGTGGATAAACCCTCTCTTGAGAAAGATTTCCCCGCCTGTAATTGAGAAGTTCACCTATCTGGGAACTAGCTCCACTGGCGCTGAACACCGACTCAGGTATATCCACAGGACCCTGAAGGCCTCCACTGACAAATATTCCGGGTCTGTTAGTAGCCATTGGATTGGTAGAACTTATGTTGCAGAAATTGTGAGCGTTAAGTTCAATACCGAATTTCTCCGAAATGGCCTGGACATTTTTGGGTGGATTTAGCCCGACAGACAAGACCACCATGTCGAATTCTTCTTCCTTGACTCCTTCATCCGTAGTAGAATAGCGAATGATGATATTTTTGGTTACAGGGTCTTCGTTGACTATTGAAACGTAGCTCCTGATAAATCTGACACCCGGGAGCTTTTCGGTCCTTTCGTAAAACCTTTCGAAATCCTTCCCATAAGCGCGAACGTCATTGTGGAATATAGTACATTGGGCATCGGGGTCGTGATCTTTGGTCACAATGACCTGTTTTTGAGTGTATGTGCAACAAACTGCCGAACAGTAGCTATTCTCACCCGGAGTGACTCGTCTGGATCCCACACATTGAATCCATGCGATCTTGTGCGGATGTTTCATATCAGAGGCTCGTAAAATTTCTCCCTGATAGGGTCCTGTTGAGCACAACAGCCGCTCGTAGTCCATACTGGTAACTATGTTGGCAAATTCGCCGTAATGATACTCCTTCTTTACCTTTGGATCAAAAGGTTCCATCCCAAGTGCTAGAATTATAGCGCCTACCTGTATCTCCTTCTTTTCTGGTTCCTGATTCAGGTCTATGGCGTCGTTCTTACATACCCTCTCACAGATGCGGCATTTCTTCTCTTTCAGGTATAGACAGCTCTCATCAATGTATGTGATCAGTGGGATGGCTTGGGCAAAGTATACGTGGACGGCCTTGTTCATAGATATTTCCTGATTGTATTCATCAGGATATTTGGCCGGACAGTACTCAACGCATATGGTGCAGCCGGTGCATTTGTTTTCAAGTATGTATCTTGGTTTCTTGACCAAAGTAACCTTAAAGTCCCCGACTTCACCTTCTATTGTTTTGACCTCGGTATATGTCAATACTTCAATGTTTGGGTGCCGGCCGACCTCGACCAGCTTGGGAGCGAGTATTCACATACTACAGTCGTTGGTCGGAAAGGTCTTGTCGAGTTGCGCCATGTGACCGCCAATGCTAGGCGCTTTTTCGACCAAATATACCTTGAATCCTGATGTGGCAAGATCAAGAGAAGCTTGAATGCCACTGATTCCACCGCCAACTACCATCACATCCCCAAAATTTCCGTCAGGTAGACTATCGAGCACACGTTCTCCAGCACGCACTATTTCCACTTCATATCTCCTCTACGGTAATCCGCTTCTCAAACCAATTCCTGAATGATCTCAGTGATATCTTTGATTTCGATTCTCTCAGCGACATCCATGGTAACTCGACTGTCTTCAAGCATGGTGATGCAGTACGGACATGCCGTGGCCAGCACTTGAGCCTCTCCCGAGAGAGATTGATCTATCCTGAGATCGCAGAACCGTTCTCCCTTAAGTGTCTCCATCCAAACCCTACCGCCACCACCGCCACAGCACAGGCTATCCGAGCGTGAATCAGCCAATTCAACCAGTTCAAGGCCAGGGGCGCTTTTCAATACCTCACGAGGCTCGTCATAAATGCCGTTATGTCTGCCCAAATAGCATGGGTCATGGTATGCGACTTTCTTCGGATACTCGCCCTTTATCTGAAGCCTTCCCTCTCTGATTAATTCAAAAAGATACTGGGAAATATGTACTATTTCAAAGTTAACTCTGAAATCAGGATATTCGTTTTTAAATGTGTGATAACAGTGAGGGGAAGACACGAGTATTTTTTTGACGCCGTTGTCTATAAACGTCTTTATGTTCTCTTTGGCCAAACGCTTGAAAAGTTCCTCGTCACCAGTTTTTCGGATACTTTCGCCACAACAGTTTTCTTTTGGTCCTAAGATTCCGAACTCAACACCAGCCTTCTTGAGAATATTTGCTGTCGCTTTAGCCACTTTTTTCAAACGTGGATCATACGATGGATAGCAACCGGGAAAATAAAGAATTTCCATATCTTCCGTAAATTCTGGTATTGACAGGCCCTCAGCCCATGCGGCTCGTTTGGCTTTGTCCTCTCCAAATGGATTTCCCTCGCCAACCAGGAATGCGTTGACAGTCTTGATAGCTTTTACGGTAGGGGGATAAACCCCATATTCGTTAGCGATCCGACGTAAAGCTATTCCCGAATCTATCTGTTTGACATCCCTTGGGCATTGTTGCGGACATCTGCCACAAGTGGTGCACAGCCACATCTCTTCACTTTCAATATCGGTGAGGCCAAAGGTAGCTTCCCTGACGAGTTTGCGCATACTGAAAGATCTCACCCTGTTCCATGGGCATACAGAATCACAAAGACCACATTGAAAACACCTCTTGAAGGCATCCCCTCCGCTGGCCTTAATGACATCGATTATTTCTTTATATGGGGTTACAGTTTCCAATGTAAGAGTTCCTCTTTGTTGACGCCAGCCTTCTAGCCCTTCTTGGAAGCTGACATCCGGGAAAAGGTATCCTTGACTTTCTGCAATCCAAACTTGTCGATCATGGCCTCCAAGCCGATCTCAACCTCCTCAGCTTTTACCTGCTCCTCCGGTTCATCGACTTCTTCTTCACGCTCCTCATAAATGAGCGCTTCCGCCAGGCACCACTGAACGCAAAGTGGTTTTTCATTTGGAGGATTGTCTTCACACATGTCACATTTTAAAGGTAATCCAGAATCAGGTTCTTTGAATATATCCCTGGAAGGGCAGGCGGATCTGCAAAAATCGCATTCCGAGTATTCCTTGCCATCAATGACGTACTTGCCTCGTCCCATGCACTCGGCTTTAGCCTCTTCACCTGCGTAAACAGGCAGATATACATCAGAAAGAGGGTCACGAATCAGGCGAATACGTGACCTTGCGGGATTGTTACTACTATATTTGGGCGCAGCATGGAAGGCGGAACAAGCCACCTCACACGCACGGCAACCGTTGCATTTGTCAACGTCGATCTTTATTGTCTTGACGATCTTCTTTTTTTTCTCAGCCATTACGGTCACCACCAATCCACTTTATTGATTGACTGCTTCAGACGAGGAGCCAGTAGAATCGCTCTCGCCATCCTCAGTCAAAATGCCTCTTTTTAACAAGTCTTCAGCGACGTAATCCAGGTCTAAATCATGAAGAGTCTCTTTGGTCGGTATACCATCCCGGTTCCAACCTTTGAATTTGTAATAACCATCCAACAATTTCTCTTCCAATTCCGGGAATCTCTTTTTCCAATGATTCTCAGGTGGTTTTTCGTCTGCTCTTCTGAGCCCTCTTCTAACGTTGATAGCTCTCAGAAGATTGCGATTTCGTCGATAGATCTTCTTCAATCCTTCTTCATCGAGGTCAATACCCAGCGCCGTAGAAATGAATTCCGGATAATTATGAATGTGATACGGGGGTTTGAGTGGAAATGAAGACAGGCCAGCGCACATACCCAACGCATCGTCAATGTAATGCATCATTTCCTGCCAATCGACTATGTCAACGGACATGTCCACTGTCGGATAATAAGGATTTGATCGCTCCCCCCTGAATTCCCAGTCCATGAGATATTGCTTGAACTTGTCATCAGGAACCTGAACCCAATCTTTGACAAAGTCCTCTCTCTCTTCAATAGTTGGGAAGGGAGACTGCGGGAACTGACCCTCAATTTGTGTAATGTTGATTTTTTCACCCGTGCAATACATCAGAAAATATACAGGATTAAGCATTCCGAGCTTTAGAGGCAATTGTTCATGTTTCTTTATGTTATTATGCGCATAGGCATGAGCGCCGTTGCCAATCTGTTCAGCCGCCCAATGGGTTCCGTTAGCCAAGACATCACCAATACCCTCTCTACGGACGATCCTGTCGAGCAGCCAGAAAAATCTGCCCTCGTTGTCCGCAGGACAACCTTCAAAATCCTTTTCTGAAAGGATTCCTGCGTCCAGAAGTTCAACCGCAAAGGCCATCACCTGAGGAGTTGAGAACCCGTCTACTCCGTATTCTGTGGCCCGTTGAGCAATTCTGAAACCGAAGTCCAGGTCAGAGTAAGCGGCCATTGTGTACGTGAGCTTGGAAAAACACTTCATCATGTAAGTGGATATGCCTGGAACAGAAATTGTAGCTCCACACTTCATCGGACAGTTATAGCAACTGATGAGGCGTTTCCTGACGGTCTCCTGCGTCTGTCTCCATTTCTCTTCAATCTCGGCATTCCAAAAATTTCTTCTTCTCTCGCGTGAGTTTCCCCACATGAAATTTTGAGTATGCCATTCTTCATCAACCAGCTTCATTTCCTGGGGAGAGCCTAGACCGGCCAAGATAGGCATTACTCCAGGAACAGGCTTCTCTTCGCGAATCTTTATGTATTGAAGGACTTCATTGCAGAGTTTCATGAACTCGGCTGGTCGCGCCACGTTAATATCCTTTGTGCCTCTGACAGCAATAGCCTTTATGCCTTTGTCTCCCATTACGGCGCCTAATCCGAGTCTACTGGCGCTTGACCTACCATGTTCAATGGAAGCAAGGTAAACTCTGTTCTCACCCGCTAGACCTATTGCCGCAACCTGGACATTAGGATCTTTCAACTCCTTTCGGAGCGTCTCCGCTGTTTCTACAGCGCCTTTACCATGCAAATGTGAAGCGTCTCGAATCTCAACCTTGTCATTGTGGATCCAAATATAGACCAGGGAAGGGGACTTTCCTCGAAATATGATTTTGTCATAACCAGCATACTTTAGTTCTGGTCCCCAGAATCCTCCCATCATCGAATAACCCATCAACAGGGTTTGAGGGGAGTAGGCGCTAACTATGGTGCGATTAGCTCCTGTGGCCGGTGTGCCGTTCAGCAAACCGGTAGAAAATATGAGCAGATTGTCCGGAGAAAATGGGTCCGTCTCAGGTGGAACCCTATCCCAAAGGATCTTGGAACTCGTTCCCAAACCTCCAAGATGAAGCTCAGTGAGTCTAGGGTCTGTAGCTACCCTTTCAATGCTCCCTCTGGTCAAATCGATTTCTAAGTTAAATCCTGTCTCAGCGTACCTCATCTTGCCAACCCCTTAAGATGAACCTTCGAGTTTTTGTTGTGTCTCGGACTAGCAAAAAATCCAGAATAAACTGCTTCCGAATTCAGGAAACAATGCTGACTTGGATTTGGCATCACTCTCAATATGAATATAACTTATATTGAATTCCTGTCAAGACTTTTTGCTTTTGTGGTCTAAAAAACAGGCCAGATAGCAGGATTCAGTTAATAACTTCGATATAAAAAGTTTTTATCACCCAATTCTAACATAATGAAATGACTATTAAAGACTTTATTTATAAAGTGCCGAACACCTGTGAATAATGACATCTGATGATCATCCGTTCATGCCACCTTGGCCAATGTGAAAAGAAA
>JBFXII010000209.1:0-5877 GCA_050176095.1 Desulfomonilaceae bacterium | reverse complement strand
TTTCTTGACTCAATCCAGAGCCAAGCTATCTCTGGATTGAGTTCCCTTCCTTGTTTATGCGCAAAGTGGTCTTTCTTTATCGATTACCTGTTTCTTGCGTGCATGAATATCAAGATTTCTAAAACAATAAAATTGGCAAAGACTTTTTTTCGCGCTTTCTAAAGAGAAGCAATTGAAGGCCCATGCGTGAATTACCGTGTTTATAGAACCGGTTTTTTTATGAAAATTGAGAGAGGCTTGCTGAATGGACCATACTCTTTTGAGTGGATTTGGATTGGATCTGGACTTTTTATCGCGTTTGCTGAGCATAGTCATAATTGATTTGATCTTGGCTGGAGATAATGCAGTAATTATTGCCATGGCCGTTCGGTCACTTCCTAGGGAACAGCGCCGCAAAGGTATCCTTTTGGGATCTGCCGCTGCAGTAATTTTGAGGGTTTTAGTAACCTTTTTTGTTTCGCAAATTCTTCAAATAAGCTTTCTGAAGCTTGTTGGAGGAGCCCTCATATTATGGATTGCAGTAAAGCTCTTCGTGTCCGGCGCCCCTGAAGATTCTAGTCAAAAACAGGCTGCCACCATAGGACAAGCTATAAGAATTATCGTAATCGCCGACATAACAATGTCTGTAGACAACATGTTGGCTGTTGGAGGCGCCTCCGGAGGTAGTCTTTTCTTATTACTTTTCGGGCTTGGGTTGAGCATTCCGCTGATAATTTTCACCAGCAACCTTTTGTCCACATTAATGGATAAATATCCCATAATAATATATATAGGAGCGGCGGTGTTAGGTAAGGTAGGAGCAGAAATGATTCTCACGGACCCTGCCATCGTCCCGCTTATTTCATTAAACAATTATGCTCAGTACGCTGTAGAATTTGTCACGGCTGTTTTGGTAATAATCGTGGGCAAGCTTTGGATACGATTGATGATCAAGAGGGACAACACTTCAAAAAATCTATAGCCTGCTACGTTAACAGTGAGTGAGGACGTATGTCTATTCTTACTATTTCAAGAGAATATGGTAGTGGCGGCCGGGAAGTAGGCCACGCGGTAGCCGAAAGATTAAACTACGATTATATCGATAAGGAACAAATACTTTTAGAGATGCGGGCTCATGGCAAACAGTGGGAAAAATGGGCCCAAGGACTCGATGAACACGCCCCTACAATCTGGGAAAGATTCGATTGGTCGTTTAAAGGCTTCGGAGCTCTGTTGCGCAGTATCATTCTTGAGCACGCAGTAAGGGATGATGTTGTTATTATGGGTAGAGGCGGACACATTGTCCTTGCTGATATACCATACGCATACAGAATAAGGGTTGTGGCGCCATTGAAGTCGAGGCTCGAGCGAATAATGATTCGAGAATCTGTCGATTATGATACGGCACGCTGGTTAGCTGAAAAAACAGACAAAGACAGACGGCAATTTTTCAAGGCCATGTTTGGATCAAATTGGAGCAGCGCCAAAAACTATGACAGAATTTTCGATTCTGAGAGAAAACCTATAGAAAAAATTGTAGATTCTGTCTGTGAAACCCTTGTGAACCTTCAACACAAGAAAAACCCTGACATAGAGGCTTCTCTCAGAGTTCGATCAGCCGCGGCCAAGATCGAAGCTGGGTTGCTTACTTACCCTTTCCTCTTTGTAAACGCTATCGAAGTTGTTGTTGATGGCAAGGATCTGATCCTGAAGGGAGTAGTGAGGGATCCCAGCCACAGAAAGAGGGTCGAAGATGTTGCCAGAAGATTGGCGGGTGATCTTCCGCTAATCATAAATCTGAAATACAGGGGCGCTCAGGCGCTGCTCGAAGAGCGAATTTTCTAGCGAGATTCCCTGTTATTTGGAAAGATTCACTAGGGGCGATTAATGATAAAAGTAACATGTTTTGGGGCTGCCAGATCCGTAACGGGTTCAAACTACCTAATTGAGACACCAGGTGGGGTAAAATTTGTCGTGGATTGTGGGCTGTTTCAAGGTAGTAGAGAAATTGAACGTCAAAATTGGTACGACTGGGGTTATGACCCCAAACAAATAAAGAACGTCATACTCACTCATGCCCATATTGACCATAGCGGCCGAATTCCCAAATTGGTCAAAGATGGGTTTAGTGGACGCATAATCACATCTCCACCCACTGCTGAACTGTGCAGGGTAATGCTTCTTGACTCAGCCCATGTTCAAGAAATGGAAGCCGAATGGCAGTCTCGCAGGAATCGACGTCAGGCAAAAACTCCCATCCAGCCTCTCTATACGAAAATTGACGCCGAAAAGAGCCTCGAATACTTAAATCCTGTAGAGCTTGACGAGGTGATCGAGTTGGAACCCGGAGTGGAAGCACGCCTTAGAAACTCAGGTCATGTTCTCGGATCATGCGCTGTCGAAATTTGGGTCAAAAATGCATCCTCAGAAACCAAGATAGTTTTCTCTGGAGATCTCGGAAAGCAGGACCAGTTAATTGTCAAGGATCCCTTTAAAATTGGTTCAGCTGACTATGTGTTTGTTGAATCTACTTACGGTAACAGACTTCATCGTAGTTTTGAAGCAAGCAAAGCTGAATTCCTCGAAGCTATTAAATATGCTGTTTCCAACAATGAGAAAGTGATAATACCAGCGTTTGCTCTGGAACGAACACAGGAGATAATTTATGTTTTGGGTGAATTTTCGCGAGAAGGCAAGATTCCGCAGATTCCCATATTTTTGGATAGCCCCCTGGCAATAAGAGCTACCGAAATTTTTCGCAATAACAGAAAATATCTTGATGAAGAAGCTCAAAAGATTGTCGACAAGGGCTTAGACCCCTTCGACATACCGAATCTCAAGATGACCTTAACTGCCCCGGAATCGATGAAAATAAATGAATTCAAGGGATCGGCCATAATTATTTCTGCCAACGGTATGTGCTCAGCAGGGCGGATTAAGCATCATCTCAAGCATAACCTTTGGCGACCCGGATCAAGCCTGGTGATTGTTGGATTCCAGGGAGAGGGAACTACCGGTAGGCAGATTGTCGAGGGCGCCAAGTCAGTTCGAATATTCGGAGAAAAGGTAGCCGTGCGTGCAAAGGTTTTTACCATAGGTGGTTTCTCAGCTCATGCAGATCAGGCCGACCTTCTCAACTGGATTAGCCATTTTGACCAGAAACCGGCGCCCAAAGTCTTCGTGATACATGGTGAACCCCTGTCAGTTGACACCTTTGCCAACAAGGTCCGAAAACAATTCGGCTTCGAAGTCTATAGCCCACGACTCAGAGAAACTCTTCAATTGGAGCTCGGCAGAGAAGTTGCAGAAATACTTCCGCCTGTTGAACAAATCGACCTAACAAAAGATTCCTTAGAATTGACCGCTGAGCTTGAGATCGAGATACAGCGCCTAAAGAAAAAGTTCTCGGAAAGCAAGAAAGGGCTCTCCCAGGACGACTTTGACAGGTTAAGGGAAATTCGAGAAGAACTCCAGAGTATAGCGGAAAACTAATTGAAATTTAGGGACTAACCGGATGCGTGTTTTGGAAATTCTTCCAGATTTTTTCTTTATTCAAAGAGGCTTTCTTAACGGCAATCACTTTGTCTATCGATCAGAAAAACCTATATTAGTTGATTCTGGATACGTTTCGGACTTTGACCAGACCGTAGCTTCAATTAAGGAAACAGGCGCGGACTATAACAAGACCAGTCTCATAATCAACACACACTGCCATTGTGACCATATAGGCGGGAATAAATTGATTCAGCAAGCTTCGGGATGCAGCATTGCCCTGCACAAGATTGGCAAATATTTCATAGATATGAGGGATAAATGGTCAACCTGGTGGAGTTATTTTGTCCAGGAAGCCGATTTCTTTGATTGCCAAATTGAGCTGGAAGATGAAGACGACATTTTGATCGGTCCTTATGAGTTCAAAGTTATTTACACACCCGGACATTCCTCTGATGGAATAGTTCTGTACAATCATGATCATCGACTGCTTATTTCTTCAGACACGCTGTGGGAGTATGACATGGCGGTCATGACTACTCGAATTGAGGGTAGTCGCGCGCTATTTTGCATGTTAGAGTCCATAGACAGAATTTCAAAACTAAAAGTGGACACTGTCTACCCAGGCCACGGAGCTGAATTCAAAGATTTTGATGAGGCTATCAATAGAGCCCGGTCCCGTCTATTGCGTTTCCTCAAAGACCCTTCTCTGGTTGGGCATGATTTAATAAAAAAAATAATCGTATACACTTTAATGATGAAAAGAGCTGTTAACATTTCGACATTCTTTGATTATCTCATGCAAACACCATGGTACGTGGAGACAGTGGATCTATATTTCTCAAGTACTTACGGTAACATATACAAAGATGCGCTTCATGAATTGATCAAGAAAGAAATTGTATACGAAACAGATGGCCATCTTTCTACAACTGTGACACCTTAATCAATTGCATTTTATCTCATTACCTGTCAGGGTAATTTCATCAAAATTGAGGACTTCTCTTTGGAAAAAATCTATAAACATGCAATATGTATTCATCCATACTTTCGTGATAGCCATGCTGGATCTCTCGGATTAGCTATTTTCCCCCCCATTGGTTTGGAATACATTGCAGCGGCTTTGGGTCCATATGTGGAAAAACTGACTTTCGTTGATTTGAGGCTTGCTGGACCTCTCAGAGACATCCAAAAACTAAATCATTTTATTTCAGAAAACTGCGATTTGATTTGCGTGAGCATAAATTGGGAGTACCATTTCCGTGAAGTCTGTGACCTTGTGAATCAACTACCTCACAATGTGACTACGGTTGTTGGAGGGCAGCAGGCTACTGATTGTGTTGAGGAAATTTTTGAAATGTGCCCCAACGTGGACATAATTGTCCGAGGCGAAGGAGAGGATACGATTGTTGAAATAGCCAAGGGTCATAACTTATCGGAAATATCAGGAATTTCATTCCGAATCAATGGCCTGGTTCGCCACAATGAAAATCGCCCCCTTGGAGAAATTGAACTCTATAGGTTTCCTGATAGAGCTCTGAGATCCCAGGAATACAGTCTGAACATGGGAGGTTTTGCCCTTAAAGGAGAGCAGTTCGACATGATACTGACTTCCAGGGGTTGCCCTTACAACTGTAAATTCTGCACATTTAATCTCAATCCATGGACTCAAAAAAGACGTTATTCAACCAGATCCATTGAAACGGTGATGACTGAGTTAGAACAGATAAAGGCCGGAATAATACTTATTGCTGATGAAAACTTTTTTGTTAACCCAAATAGGGCAAAAAAGATCTGTGAAACCATTGTGGAACGCGGAATCAGGAAACGTTTTTTTGTTCAGGCTCGTATTGAGATCTTTGAAAGACCTGATGTGCTTGAAGCAGCTGTAAAGGCGGGGATCAAAGTCATGCTCCTCGGAATCGAATCTCCGACCGACAGAATTTTGGATCAGCTCAATAAAGGATTCGATACCCAAAGAGTGAGAGACGCCTTCAAAGTCTTCAGGAAATTCCCGATCTATTATCACGGATACTTTATTTACGGAAATGTAGGCGAAACAGATGATGAAATGCTTAATATTCCAGCGTTCGCCAAAGAATTAGGGCTAGATTCAATAACATATCAGAAGCTTCGCGTGGACAAATATTCTCCTCTACGTGAAGTCGTTGAGGCGGATTCGCGTTATTACATAGGAGACGACAGGATCGTTTATCGACACGGAGTAGGAAGACAGGGTCTTAAAAAAATCAGTCGCGAAATAACTCGTAAGTTTTATATACCTAATCAGTTGCTATCAATCTTAAGGAAATTGTTCGGAGTTCAACTCTTTACAGGTCGGGATGTTCCTTCTTTGGTTTCAAGCATACCTGCGGTTGTTACAGAGATGATGGGTCGTGAATTCAA
>JBFXII010000208.1:0-5900 GCA_050176095.1 Desulfomonilaceae bacterium | reverse complement strand
TTATCATGAAGGTAATGAGCAAATATTTTATAGCAAACAAACATTATTTGCATGAGCAAGGATGATTTTCTCAATGGCTTTCACCGAACCCCCAGATCTTCGCAGGAATCGCATTTGTGATTAAAAACTAATTTTGCATAATCAGGCCACAGGACAACCACAATAGAAGTTTCCTGCACCGTTAAGAGAGAGTGTTAAGTGATAAGGGTACTCTTGTGTTGCTACTGGACTCAGGATAAGGGCGCTCCAGTAGACTTCATAAGGGTTATTGAACCATGCTCCAAATGTCATCTTTCATTAGTTGAGGATCAAGGTCTGATAATCCATTCCAAATGGCTCAGCGTAACTTGTTGATGACAGAATGCCAAACTTTTCAAGAACCGGAACGCCATTTACACAAAAGTAATTAAGGGGCTCGGGTTTTTGTTGGATCTCTCTGAAAAACCCTATTTCGAGAAGCTAAAAGCCGTATAGTACTCTTGGTGTCCATAATCTACGACCTATGCCAAGGCTTTCTGGTGATAGAGAATAGATCGACATTTAATAAGAAAAATCGTCGTGTCAATTCATATCCTGTGACATTCATGCAATACAGCAAAATTATTGCTTGTCTAGAAACCCCAATAAAAAAGGCCAGATGAATATCTGACCTGGTGTTTTTCTTGGCGCGCCCAGCAGGACTCGAACCTGCGACCTACGGATTCGAAGTCCGGCGCTCTATCCAACTGAGCTATGGGCGCAAGAAAAAGCTAAAAAAGATTGAGGGTGGGGAGAGCGATGGGGCTCGAACCCACGACCTCAGGGGCCACAACCCTGTGCTCTGCCGACTGAGCTACACTCTCCACGCTTTCTAAACTACAAATTATAGCTTATTAAGTCAACATCTGAGACTCAATTGACCGAAAAATACTTCGGCTCTCAGATGAGAGGGCTAATCAAATAGAGCTTCAGACACTTAGTTGCTTCTATCGACCTCTAAATAGAAATGACATGTTTTCAAGTATTCAAGCTCAACTTTAGGCGTTTCTCAGACACGGGCGACAATTTTATTCATTATCCATTCTGACATTACCGTGAAAAGGGATTCGGGGAATTCTGGATGCCAGATCGGATTCGGCATGACAAGATGGCGTCCCCGCTTTCCCGCGGTCATGGCCGCTCGAGTTCTTTTCCGACGCATCCTGGGCGCTCTCTTTACAATTTTGATTGCATTAAGTCTTTTTGCTTTTTTGCCATGTGTGCCGAACCAAAAAAGCCTAGATTAAAGGAAGTTTTCGAGGCTCTAGCATAGACGTCGGAGATGAGATAATATATTAGGACTGTGTGTTTGATTCAGATCCAACCACCATTATTTTCTTAACGTATCCCGGTGAGAAAGGCTTTGAAAATGTCAGGAAGATTTGTGGCTGTTTTGCTGGTTGTGTTTTCGGTGTTTTTGAGTTTCAGTCCGTCCTTTGGACAGGACAATCGAACTGATGAGGAGTTAATTAGACAGACCCTGAATCAATATATTGAAGCGTTCAATAGCCGAGACCCTGCGAAGGCGATGGGATACTGGATGGATGGGGCAGAATACATAGCTGCGAACCGCGACAGGATTAAGGGAACGGACAAAATCAAGAAGAGGCTTGTTTCGTTTTTCAAGAACAATGAGAAAGCGAAGATCACCCAATTAGGAGCGCCCAGAATTTTGAGCATTGCGCCGAACATGGCTGTGGCGCGTGGATTGATTAAACTGGAACTGGCTGAAAATGGATCGTTCAATTTTGAACAGACGGCGACATTGTCTAAACATGGCAATAGCTGGAAGATAATGGAGATGAGGGATCAAGCCGTCTATTCAGTGGAAAGATATACAAAACTTTCGGAAATTTCATGGCTCATAGGTGAATGGGTAGATCAGGACCATTCAAATCAAATTGAATCAAAGTTTGAATGGGCCCCGAACAAGAGCTTCATCATTGGCGAGTTCAAGGTCAAGCTTGATGACAACGTCACTTTGCTAGGCAACCATGTTATAGGTTTGGATCCTACATCCAAAGTTATAAAATCATGGATTTTCGACTCCAACGGCGGGGTGGGAGAGGGTGTGTGGTCCAAGGACGGTCCCGGATGGGCTCTAAACATCACAACCACTCTGGCAGATGGCCGCAAGGTTACATCAATCAACATTTACAGACCCGATGGGCCTGACAGGTTACTATGGAGATCTCTGGGGAGAGAAGTCGCTGGTCAGCCCCAACCTAACATTGAAGAAGCGGTTATTGTAAGGAAAACCGATAAATCAAAGAAGCTTAACAATTAATTTTGCAGGCTCAATGGAGAAGGCCATGAAAAAGTTAGTTTGTATGTCCCTGGCCGCAATAGGAATTTTGGCCTGTTCTATAGATTTGTCATATTCGCGTGGCGGTTTTGGAGGAGGACGTGGTGGTTTCGGCGGGGGCCACGGAAGTTTTGGAGGCGCTGAATTCAGAGAAGCCGGAGCCGGACCTTCAGGTCATTTTGGAGGCGAACAAAGACGTCAGGCCCCCCGTGAATTAAATGAGCGTCAGGGCGAACGCAGAGCCAAGCCACAGTCTGAAACTCGACCCGCCTCGAAACGGGCGCCTGTGGATAAGGGAGGCATCGGTAGTCCCACAGTCAAACCGACTCGTGAGAATCTCCAAAAGTTCCTGAATCTTCCTCCTGAGAGTTCCAAGGGCCTTTCTGATCTTGGTAAGGCTGGTATAGGTGGGGCTGCAGCGGGGGCTCTTGGAGTAGTAGGCGCTCAACATCTCATGGACAGGGCTGGCGCTGACGGCAGGCGTGGCGATGGCAATAGGCCGGCCAGAATTAACAGAGATGGGGCAGGTGACGGGCGACCTGTAGATCGAATATCGGATCGAGATCGTCAGAACGCGGATCAAATTCGGAATAACATAAAAGATAGATATGACAATCTGTTTACTCCTCAGTGGTGGAAGGATCATCCTCAACTGGCTCATCAATACTGGGAGAACATGGGGAGATACCAGTATGCATGGAACCATTGGTGGAGGCCTGCGGCTTGGGGCGGCCTGGCTGGTTGGATAGCCGGAACGGCGTGGTCTGCCCCACAATACTATGATTATTCCTCGGACATTTATTATCAGGGCGACAGCGTTTATGTAAACGACGCTCCCGTAGCTTCGGCTCAGGAATATTACCAGCAGGCGGCAAAAATCGCGACCGCTCCGGAGGACAAGTCTGGCCAGGAAGAAGAATTGATGCCTTTGGGAGTGTTTGCCCTGTCTCAAACCGATTCAACAAGCTCAAATACACTTCTCCAGCTGTCAGTTGACAAACAGGGAATAATCAAGGGAATTTATTATAACACCAGCACGAATACCAGTCGGCCAGTCAAGGGAGCTGTGGACAAACAGACTCAAAGAGCCGCATGGTCCTTTGCTGATGGCTCTAACACAGACATAATCATGGAAACGGGAATTTATAATCTTACACAGGATCAAACCGAGGTGCTTGTTCATTTTGGTAAGGACACGACTCAGAGATGGTTGATGGTTCGAATGGAACAACCGCAGAAAGAAGATCCGAAGGCAGGTCAAGATCGCTGACGTTGATATTATAGTGGTGGGCGGAGGCCATGCCGGTTGTGAAGCGGCTTTGGCCGCGGCCCGAATGGGGCTCGGCGTATGGATGTATACCCTTAGCGCTGATTCCATTGGCTTGATGCCTTGCAATCCATCCATAGGCGGCTTGGGAAAAGGCCATCTGGTTAAGGAGATAGACGCTCTGGGTGGTCAGATGGGCAGGGCGGCCGACGCCAGTTGCATTCAATACAAGAACCTTGGAGCTAGCAAGGGGCCCGCGGTTCAGGGATCCAGAATGCAATGCGACCGTGTGGACTATTCGATATCAATGAAAACCGCTATCGAATCTCAGCCGAACATTCTGATCCGGCAGGAGATGGTCGAGGGCTTGGTCCTTGACGGAGATCGCTGCGCCGGTGTGGTGGAACGTTCAGGTTTCGAGGTCCATTCGAAGGCTGTGATACTAGCGACCGGCACTTTTCTCGCTGGAGTTATTCATCAGGGGCCAATCAGCTATGGCGCCGGTCGGGCCGGAGAGTTTCCAGCGGTAAATCTGGCTGAATGTCTTAGAAAAATGTCTTTGCCCTGGGGCAGATTCAAGACCGGAACACCGCCTCGCGTGAAGGGAACAACGGTCAATCTGTCGGCAATGGTTGAAGACCCGGGGGACTGCTTTCAAAAACCGTTCTCTATATCCACCCAAAAAATAGATAGGCCTAATCGTTCATGTTTTCGGACATATACCTCCAATCTCACTCATCAGATTGTCAGAACAAACCTGAAACGCTCTTCCCTCTATTCCGGCGCCATCAAGGGCGCTCCGGCACGTTATTGTCCTTCGCTCGAGGACAAGATCGCAAGGTTTCCCGACAGGGAAAGGCATCCCGTGGTGGCGGAGCCTGAGGGCCTGAAGACCAATGAACTGTATCTGAAGGGTTTAGGTAATTCCTTGCCCGCAGAGCTCCAGCTCGAACTTGTCAGGTCCGTGCCCGGACTCGAAGAAGCGGAAATTGTCAGGCCGGCCTATGCGATAGAATATGACTACATCGATCCAAAGTGCTTGAAATTGACCATGGAAACAAGACCTTACAAAGGCTTGTTTCTCGCAGGTCAAATCAATGGAACGTCAGGTTATGAAGAGGCCGCGGCTCAAGGTTTGATGGCAGGTATTAACGCAGCTCTTGCAATCAAGTCGAAAACCCCGTTCATCCTTGACAGATCTGAAGCATACATAGGGGTGATGATTGACGATCTGGTAACCAGGGGCGTTGAAGAGCCTTACAGAATGTTCACATCCCGGGCGGAATATCGTTTGTTACTCCGTGAGGATAATGCGCCTGAGCGACTGTTACGTAAAGGTCATGAAATCGGTCTGGTTGATGATGAGCTTGTCCAGGAACTCGAAAAGAAAGAGCAAAAATTGATCTACTTCATGCGTCATTTAGAAAATGTCAAGATCAAACCGAGTGAAGGGCTCAATCGCCTCATTGCAGCGAGGAGCGGTGGCGAGCTCCGTGAAACGGTTAGTGTGTCGAAGCTGCTAAGAAGACCTGAGCTATCAGTATCCGATATCAGGGATTTCGGACTATCAGAAGAAATCGATGCTGAGATCGCCTTCAAACTGGAAATCGAACTAAAATACGAAGGCTACATAGAAAGACAAAAACGGGAAGCGGCTCAGTTCAAGAAGCTCGAAAAGACATTGATTCCTGAAGAGCTCGATTATCATTCAATAGCAGGGTTATCCAGGGAGTTGACAGAGCGTCTTTCAAAATTACGTCCGAGGTCTCTAGGGCAGGCTTCACGAATCTCCGGAATCACACCAGCAGCAATCACAGCCATAATGGTTGGCATAAAAGCGCTACAATCAGCTAAATCCAGATCTAAAAACCCCAATTAGAATTGTTTGTTTAACATTAACACCGGAACATCAAATGGCGCCGGCTCACAGTTTCCTGGAAAACCGACAAGCCAGCGTCATCCGACAATCTCACGATATGGCTATAACGCTTTCACTTCTTAAGTATCGCATGCAGGTCCTCCACCAGGTTCTTGACAAATGATCCGTCAATCTTGAATACCGAAGCCGGATTGCCCTGAGGTTCTACTTTAGCGTTGATCAGAGCCGGTATTTCAATTTCAACGCCGTCTATTGTAGCCTTGTTTGAGTTGTTGTTAGCTGCTTTTGCATTTGGCTCCTGCTGATTTTGAGCTACGGCGTTATCGCTCTCAGACCAGCCAATCCTGATAATTCTGGAATCGGATTGGTTCTGGCTGTTTAACTTTATTGTGACCTGAGCTTCATCAAGTCCTAATGTCGCCAAGTCAGAC
>JBFXII010000207.1:0-5946 GCA_050176095.1 Desulfomonilaceae bacterium | reverse complement strand
TTCCTGGGTAAAGCCACTTCGCAGACACATGCCAAAACCCCTCCCGAAAAAGAAGGGACAAGCAAATAGCTTTTGGGGAATTTACCCGAAGCGATCATTTTAATTCCTGTAGGTTAGGAGAAGTTATGCAGCCCATAAAAATCATGCCATGCCTTGACATGAAAAATGGACGAGTAGTCAAGGGAGTCCATTTTGTTGACATCAAGGACGCCGGGGATCCGGTTGAATGCGCCGCCATCTATCAGAAAGAAGGCGCCGACGAACTTGCCATGCTCGATATTGCAGCCACACTTGAAAATCGCAAGACTCGACTGGAATGGGTGAAAAACGTCTCTTCAGTCATAACGATTCCTCTCACCGTAGGTGGCGGGATTGCGAGCCTTGAAGATATAGAGCTTGTTCTTGCGGCTGGAGCCAATAAGGTTTCAATGAACAGCGCCGCTGTTAACGATCCTTCCCTGATAGAAAAGGCGGCAAAGAAATTCGGATCATCCAGCGTTACCGTGGCTATTGACGCCAAACGAAATTCGGCAATGCCATCAGGTTTTGAATTGGTTGTGTCCGGCGGTACAAAAGCCATTGGAAAGGACGCCATCGAGTGGGCCAAACAATGCGAGTCCTTAGGCGCCGGAGTCATATTGCCAACAAGCATGGATGGAGATGGAACTCAGGCGGGCTATGATATAGATTTCACAAAAGCTATTTCGGACGTAGTATCCGTTCCTGTCGTTGCATCAGGCGGGGCCGGAAAACTGGAAGACTTTTATGAGGTTGCCACAAAGACAGGAGCTACGGTCCTCCTGGCCGCCTCAGTATTCCATTACCGGTTACTGACCGTCAGACAGGTCAAGGAATTCCTCCGTGATAAAAACATCCCGGTGATTCTTTAGCTCTTAAATCCCCTGTGATCGCCTCTTTCAAAGAATTTGTTCAGACCAGAAGGCGGTCACAAGGGGAATACCCTGACATTATCAGTTTTGGTCATCATCTATTGAGCCGACTTTGTCCTCGCTCGTTTCCCTATCAAACGCCGCCCAGAATTTCCTGTCACATTCCTGCCTGCAACTGAAACATGCCGCTTCCATACCCCTGGCGTCACAGCCGCACGTGGAATAACAAGCGTTTCTGTCGAACTCCTGCACGACAATCCCATCAGCAGGACTTGAATAAGGAGCCATCACAATTGATGCGACCACAATCATAGCCAATGTAATTATTTTTAGTGTATTCATTTTCTAAACCTCATTCAGGTAAAAATTCACTCCTAGCTGTAACGATAAGACCTGTGATCTTCAAACGCCAGCCCATTCCTCTAATTAAGAGTTATAGCGTGTTCCGGACACATCTCCTGACAGCAGAAACACGTAATGCATTTCTCAGCGTCTACCTCCGGAATGGCCGAACCCATTGACAAGGCTGACACAGGACATTGATCTATACACGTTCCGCAGGCGGTGCAAAGATCAGGATCGGCTTTAGGCCTCAGAGTAATTTTCTGAGTCATTACCTCCTGAATCTTCAGATTGCTGAAAATAGCCTCGCCGCTTAATGGAGGTAGCTTGAAATTCTTAATGGGAACAAGCTCACCTATGATCTGTATTTTTTCAGGACTAAAATCGCCTAGCCCTTCTTGCTTGGCTCGATGCAAGAAAAGTAACTGAGACGGATCACAACCCATCAAAGTGGCGATTACCGAATCAAGCGCCACGGCGTTATCTGAAGAGAGCACGAGACCTATGTCTCTCAGATCCGGACTCGCAGGGCCATTTCCTTCCATCCCCACCACTGCGTCTACAATAAATAGATCAGGCGGTCGTGTCTTGAACACCTCCACTATGACCTCATGGAATGTAGCAGGGTTACCTGCCGCTTTGTGCAATGCCGCCTTCTGAGCGCCGGGCATAATGCCGTAGCTGTTTTTTATTGCGCCGGTGAGCACCGTCAACCCGTGGGTCTTGAATTTCGGGAGGCTAATTATGATATCCGCATCCATCACCGCTCGAGACACACTAACAGATGGCATGAACCTCGGGTTAAATTTTACTTCCACGGATTGATTTCCGATGTTCAGATAATAACCTTTAGCCGCCTCCATGAGCCCGGTTCTCTGAAAACTCTCCTCATTGGCCCCGTAACTCATCAGGCCCGGATTATCTCCAACTATCAACGAAGAAGGCTTCAGAGATTCAATCTTTTCCACAACCGCCCTGACTAAAGCCGGATTTGTCACAATGCCTTCATTTACATCTGAAGATCTCAGAACATTCGGCTTTATTAAAACCCTCTTCCCTTTTATCTCCAGGGGAAACAATTCAAAAGCGTGTTCAACCGCTTTGGATATCTCTTCGTAATTCGATGGGTGTATCATTACTCTATGCATCTCAATACCTCACAATTTATTCTTCAGAACTATTTGGTATTTTTCAGGAAACAATGTAATTATCTGTCATACTTAAATGAGTATGTAAAGAATCTTTACGCAAGGAGATCCTTAGCGCTCTCCAGGGTTTTCTGAAGGCGCCTCGATGACTTCAGGACAGGCCCCAAAGGCCCGTAGCAGCTAAAGGAGGAACCATCATGGAAAGCATGCCTAAAGCCCCCTCGGATTCCGACTTTTCTTCGAGGCGTTTCGTTCTCAAGACATTGGCTGCGGCCCCCATTCTTGCATTGACCAACTTGGGGCTCACCAAAGTGTTCGCTTCCCCTAGAACCTCGGCGGACCTGGTCCTTAAAAACGGCAATTTCATCACCATGGATGAGAAGAAACCGACTGCTAAGGCTATGGCTGTAAAAGGTGATACAATCCTTGCTATGGGCCAGAATGAACAAATGTCAGGCCTGATTGACAAGAGAACCCGAGTAATTGATCTCAACAATGACTGCGTCAGCCCGGGTATTATAGACGCTCACAGTCATCTTGTAGCATTCGGACAAATGCAGTTGATGTTCGTTATACTCAGGCCGCCTGAAATTAATTCCTTTGAGACACTTCAGAAGGCTCTGGCAAAAGCTGCACACGATAAGGAAAAAGGTCAATGGATAGTTGGACGGGGCTTCGGGAATTTTAAAGAAGGGCGATTTCCTACACGTAAAGAGCTTGATGACGCTGTCCCTGATAATCCGTTGTTGATTATTCATTGGAGTGGTCAGTTTGGGGTCGCCAATACAATGGCGCTCAAAAAGGCTGATCTTTTAAAGACTGACATCCAGGATCCCTACGGAGCTTCTTACCTGAGAGGAAAAGATAAACTACCCAACGAAATTCTGGTTCATTACCCTGCCATTTATTCCGTATACACTCCACCGATGACTGACGCTCAACAGATTGACGCCGCCGCATGGGCTATGAAGCTTTTTGCCGAACAAGGGGTAACCTGTGTTCACGACAATTTTATTCCAGCCCAGAAAGCCATTACTTATGTAGAGTTGGAAAAGCGTTCGCAATTGCCCATCAGAGTGAGGGTATATCCTTACGTGCCTAACCTCGAAAAATGTAAGACCATGCTTTCCAGGGTCAAGCGCTACCAATCCCCTATGTTACGCCTCCAAGGAGTCAAATTGGCCATAGACGGATACCCGCTCATGTACAAACCCTTGGATAACCGGAAAGAACACCTGGTCAAACCCATGCATCCAAAGGATCAATTTGAAGCAATAGTCAAGAGCATTCATCACGCTGGTTATCAGGTGGATGTCCATGCCGTTGGAGACAGAGCTGTGGACCTGACCCTGGAAGCCTTTCTCAAGGTTTGTGCAAGCCCTGCGGAATGCCGACGTAGACGCCACCGAATCGAGCACTTCGCTTTTCGCAATCTGGACTCCATAAAACGTTCATCGGAATACGGAACACCAGTATGCTCACAGCCTGAGATGATTGTGGTTCGTGGTGACGAACTCCTCGATAAAACCGACAGGAAAGTTGTAAACTACATCATTCCCATCGGCAGCTTCTTTAAAGAGGAAGCCAATATTTGCTTTGGAGCAGATGTTCCTGCGTTTCCCTCACGCAGCCCCATCGATAGCATCAGCACTGCTATGACGAGAAAAACTGAAAAAGGGAAACAGTTGGACAAATCTGAGGCCATCACTTTCCATCAAGGACTAAAATGTCATACAATGAATGTTGCCGTTGCCAGCTTCGATGAAAAGGAACCAGGATCCCTGGAAATCGGTAAGAAGGCGGACTTCGTAATTTGGAACATGGATCTGAACAAGGTCTCCTCTGCGTCTGAATTGTCCCAACTCAAATCCAAGACCACTTTTGTTGGTGGTAAAATAATATTTGAGGCTTCCCCCGGAATCTGACTCCTCATTGGAAGCCTGTCTAAAAACCTGACTCTGACTCTTTACCGAATCAGGGTCTGAATTATAGAAATGCGTTCAAAAAACCAGGAAGGATTAGCATGATGCGTGAGGGTTCATCCCCTACAACAACCGAATATCTGCAACACCATGTTTCTACAATAAACCCGTCAATATTGTTAAGAGCCCTATTTATCTGCATTTTGACGTGTCTGTCTGTCGTCTTATTCCTTGCGCCTTCTTCTGCATCCCAAAAAGAAAATCCTAGAATTGTAATCATCGATTCATACCATCACGGATATGAGTGGTCGACTCAGGAATTGGACGGGATTGTTTCAAGATTGAGACAGTCATACCCTACTATCGATCCCCAAATTGAACATCTCGACGCCAAACGCTATCCCGACCGCGACAGGACCGATCACATCAAAATGGTTTTCAAGGAAAAATATGCTGACGAAAAAATTGATGTTGTTATCGCTCTTGATAACCGAGCCCTTGAATTACTCTTAGAATCAAGAAATGAAATATTCAAAGATACACCTATAGTTTTTGGGGGAATTAACGATTTCAACAACGAGATATTGAAGGGACAAAAAAATATCACGGGCGTAGCCCAAGTAATGAATATTCAGGACACTCTCGAAACTGCATTAAGACTGCACCCGGAGACAAAAAAGGTTTTTGTGCTGCATGATTACACCACCTCCGGCCTTGCTATGCGCCGTGAAACAGAAAGGCTGGCCCCCCGTTTCTCAAATAGGATCACGATCCGTTTCGCTAATCCACTGACTTTCGGTGAAGCCGTAGAAGAAATTCGTGGCCTTCCTGATGATTCAATTGGGCTCATATTGGCTTTCGCCAGCGATCGACATGGAGTTACCACCTCATTGGCGCGAAGCACAAAGAATCTCACTTCCGTTGCTGAGCGCCCTATATACTCAGTTCATTTTAATACTATAGGCCACGGAGTCATAGGAGGTCATGTAGTCAGTGGATTTGATCATGGACAACGTGTTGCGGATATGGTCCTGAGAGTACTTGCCGGCGAAGAAGCTGATAAGATCTCTGTAGAAATTCCTGAAGAATCAAAACCTATGTTCGATTATTTTCTGCTCGAAAAATTCAGCTTAAACCCTGATGATTTGCCTCAAGGCAGCATTATCATCAAAAAGCCCATATCGTTCTACGAGCAATACAAATCATTAACGATAGGATCAATAATCTTTGGCCTTTTTCTAATAGGCGCCATACTAGTTCTCCTAATTTCTCTCTCAAAACTTCTCAAATCACACCGTGAACTCAACAGCACCAAGAACTCCCTGGCTCGATCATTGCGGGAAGTCGAAATTAGAAATCAGTTAAACACAATTCTTCTCAAGTATTCCGACGACCAGATGTTCGATGAGGTTTTGAAATTCATACTTGAGACCATGAGATGTGAATTTGGAATATTCGGCTATTTCAATGAAGATGGTTCTTTTGTTGCTCCAGCGGCCACAGGGAAACTTTTCTGGGAAAAATGGTCTATCCCCAAAGACGATATTGTCTTTGATCAATCAAACATAATCGGCCTTTGGTCTAAATCGGTCGCCGATAAAAAGACAATTGTACAGAATGAAGGCCCATTTAAAACTCCAGAAG
>JBFXII010000206.1:0-6004 GCA_050176095.1 Desulfomonilaceae bacterium | reverse complement strand
AATCGGCCATATTCCAAAGTGTGTCGACGACGGCGAAGAAGCGTTAAAACTATTGCAATCAGACCAATTCGATTTAATTCTTATGGATATTCAAATGCCGAATCTTGATGGAGTTGAAACAACGATAGCGATAAGGAACTCTCACGAAAAATTCTCGATGATTCCAATTATAGCCTTAACTGCTCATGCTATGACTGGAGACCGAGAGAAATTCTTGGCCCATGGCATGAATGACTACCTAGCAAAGCCAATCATCCTCGAAGACTTAAAGAACGCAATAGATCAAATACTCACCTACAACACAAGCGTTTAAGATTTACAAAACGTACAAGCGATAAAAGCCCCACGCCAACCAAATTTCCTGGACGACGTGGGCCTATCTGCATAACCAACTGAAAAATATGAGCTAACTGTTTTTCTTCTCCAGCACAACCTTGCCCTCTTCCAGGCACGACACCTTGAACTCGTCGCCCACGGTGAAACCGTAGTTGGCCAGGAGCGTCGGGGACAGACGGAGACCCGTACCAGAAAACTTCACGCTTCCAGATGCCACACGAGCATCCATCCCTTCGATCTTGTAGAACTTCTCATCCAGCGTCATAAGCTTCGTGAGATGATTTTTCAGGGTAGTCTTGGGAATACCGAAGGCATCCATGATTTGCTGAGCGGTTTTCCCTTCTTTGATCATGGTGCGAAGTTTCATCGCGTCGAATTTCGATGCATTAGGCATGGGTAAAATACTCCTTTCGGTTTTGATTTCAAATGTGATTTCGAAATAGTAGCTTGTAAATTGAAAAAGTCAACGCAATTTACATTGAAAGTTACCATTAATCAAATTTAACGGCAAAACTAGCTTCTTCTTGTAACTGCTAAAATCTGCTCCTGTCAAAAACGAACAAATTTTCGTATTTGAAAAAGCGTTATATGCTAAACTGTTGAGTCCCTAGTCTGACACCATACATCTATCTACTCGAAATATAGCGATATTTGCTGGTTTTACTGGAACAGGGACAGGAAATTCGCAGTATCCTGCCAGCGGAAACGTCAATTTCAGTCTTGTTTCGCGAATCACAGCTTGTTCACCAGATATTCGCGATAACGCTGATTCCGTTCCCATAGATCGATTTTACTGCCTCATCTGTTGCAAATCAAAAAATGAAGGAACCTGCAAACTTTCAACTACATAAAATAACAGTATTTATTTAAGTAAACAGTCGAAGCCCAGCCCCTGGGGGAAATTTGGGGTTGGACTTTTCCCTTGGACATCAACATTACTGGGCCGCTCTTTTAGCTCGAGCCCTTTTGGTATACCAAGACGTAAAAAGCACCGCAATTACCAGCATAAAATTTGAGATGGTTTCATATGCAAAACCTGACATCAAAATATGACGGAATTTCCCATATGCCAAGATGGTGTTTAATGTAAATACAAACGCCCACGATGATGACACTATTACATTTGATCTTATAAAATCTGTATTACCCCAGATTTCTTTACGGACTTGTTCTCGTGCATAATCTAAGGTGAAGGGCTTGCCGATTAGTATTCCGATCCATGCTGCAAGTCCCAGGAAACCACTGGTCAGTACCCCCATGTAATTTATCATGAAAATATTTTCAAATCCAACGACTAAAACTGAAGAGATGGCAAAGAAGATGAGACCAGCCCACAAAATAATCCCTCTATGAAGACGCAATACCCCAAGGATGATGCACAATCCTAGTGCGATAGCTAAACCCAGTTTGAGTCTAAAAAGGCTTCCCTGTGCAATAACCAAAAAAGCTATCCACGGAGCAAATACCAAAATCATTTTAATCGGTGACATTTTTCTGCTCCATCCTGTCGTTTATGTATCATTTGCGTCCAGAAAGATGAAAAAGACTCAGGGCAAAATGGCAAACACTCGGGCAGGGAATCCGGAACCATATTTGGGTTTTGGAAAACTTGCGACGACCAACGCGCCAGCTTCAGGCACTTCATCCAAGTGCGCTAAAAGTTCGATTTGATAATGATTACTCTTTAATATGTAGGTCTCCAAGGAATAATCATCTTTTGAGGTAGCAACACCGGGATCAGTATCGGTTGTTTCGTGACCAGACGCAGTGATCTTGCGATCTTCGTAGAGATATTTCAGCACGGCCATGCTCCAACCAGGATAATGTGCGATCCCGGCGGTGTCCTTGTTCTGCATAGCGTCCATATTTGGCCACCGCTTGGACCAATCGGTTCGCATAGCTACAAATGCCCCTTCAGGTATTTGACCATGCTTCTTTTCCCATTTCTTAACGTCATCCATGGTAATTGTATAATCAGAATTTTTTGTCGCAGCTTCATGGACATCAAGAACTACTAACGGAAGGATCATCTCTTTTACATCAATTTGGTCGACGGTACGCATCCCATTTGCGAAATGAGCAGGAGGATCAACGTGAGTACCCCACTGTCCCACGTGTGTGAAAGACTGGGCATAAAATCCACTCCCCAACTTCCCTACCCCAGGTTCATACCAATACAAAGTTTCTCTTTTTTCATCAGGGAAACCTTTCCAATGCGGGATTCCAGGCGCGAAAGGATGTGTAAGATCGACAAATTTCTTTTCTTTAATGACATTCCAAGCATCATTAAGTGTCAACGTCTTTTGAGCAGTACATCCTGATTGCAAAGCCATAAATATCAATGTAATAAATAAAAAAATCCTTTGCTGAAACATGGTATTCATAAATGCTCCGAATGCCATACTGGAATTATTTTTACTCTTTCTACAAGAAACTTTGCCAGTTTGCATTACTTTTGTCTATGCTAGAGCAAACTATTTTTGGGGAACGGCAAAAACGAACAAATTTTCGCATTTAAAAAATCCCTATATTCTAGGCAGTTGCAGTACTACTCAGATACCATAGCCCTAATACCCTATAATATAGCGATATTTGCCGATTCTTCTGGAACAGGGACTGAAAATTCACAGTACCCTGCCAGCGGAAACGTCAATTTCAGTCTTGTTTCGCGAATCACAGCTTGTTCACCAGCTATTCACGATGACGCTGATTCCGTCCCCACAGACTGCTTTTACTGGCGCATCTAGTGCAAATTAAAAAATGAAGGAACCTGCAAATTTCTAACTATCTAAAATAATGGTGTTTATCTAAGCAAACGGTCGAAGCCCTGCCCCTGGGGGAAATTTGGGCTTGGACTTTTCCCTTGGACACCCCCCTCCTGCTCTCTCCCCTGTTCCCTCCTGGGCCTTTTCCCTGGGCCACCCCCATTGGGTCCCCGCTGGTCCAAAACTCCAGGAGATTCCCGCTCCGGGCCAATGTCTGAAAACCCAAGGGATAGAACGAGCACCAGTCCCATCCCGTGACCGTCCCACTGACCCAGGATATCCTCCTCCCAAAGCTGTAAAATTATACAGGAGGATTTGAAATGGAGAAAAGTCAGTTGGATAGTTTCAACATCAACGACGAAATCATCACTGCATTTCGTCCGATTGAACTGCTCTTTCAAATAATGGATACATCGTCAACAGAAATATATGGGGAGCTAACGCACTCATTCTCGGAAATTGGAAAAGAGTTGTGTCAAAACTTTCGTCGAAAGCTCGATGCTATTCTAGCACAACAGAAAGAAGGTGACACCCATGGCCAGGAATAACGACTGGAACGTCATCTACAGCTACACCCGCGCACAGGCACTCGCTGACGGTGTCCTCATCGATGTCACAGCTCAGGCAAAAACCCTTGGTTTTCGGGTTCCTGTCGCTGTCACCGATCATCTCTATAATGGTTATGTCGCTTTCGTGCCGCCAGGTTTGAAATCCGAGGGTCAAAGCACCGCTGGCCGACTCCATGATCTCTTGACACTGGCGATGATCGCGGCCCGGATCAGCAAAGGGACGGATCGCGTCACCTTCAAAGTCGATTTTCTCATGAATCCCAATAGGAAAGAAACTGTCGAAGTCATTGCCCACATCGGTCCCGGTGACGATGGTGTCATTCCCGCTCTTACGCTGATGCTGCCAGGTGACGACTAAAAGATTAACGAAAGATGGTTTTGGCAATGCTAAAAAAAGTACGCAACCGATCTTCATCAGCGGATTCAATCTGCCGGATCAAGATCGCCTTGAGCTCATCCGGTGACAAACGAAACTCCTCCAGACTGAAAAGCTCCGCCATGGGAATGTCCAAGGCCCGGGACAGCTGTTCGATGCTGGTCAATGACGGATTGCGCCGGCCGCGTTCGATCTCGCCGATGTACTGGAGGGACAGACCGGAAAGGTCAGCCAGTTTTTCCTGGGTGATGTCCCTGGCCCTACGTATTGATTTGATTTTCTTCCCGAAAATATCCTGAACGCTGTCCATGCCACTCCTCCACCGCAGGAGAGGATATGGCAATGATTTTGGTTACATAACAAATGATCGAAAGGTTATTTTACAAATTATAGCAACTAAAATTATTAACACTCCCTGCCGAAAACAACTTCAACCGGAGAAAACCCGAGGTTTGCCATGAAAACCAGATGGATCGGATTCACCATCGTCGCACTGGCCCTGCTCTCCCCTCTCCCGGGCCATGCCGAGGGAAACACAAAGTATTCCCAGTGCCTCAATACGTTCAAGGAAAAGGACGGAATACAGACCGGGACCATCGTCAAAATGGCTACCGGCGAAGTCTTCGAAACGATGAATAGCGCTTTCAGCTACGACAAGGATTTGGTTTCCCCGATATGCACGATCATCAAAAGCGGCAGATACAGCTATTTGCTCGTCAGTGGAATCAGCAAAAAGATCATGGTAAAGAGGTTAAACTAAGATGAAAAGAATATTTTTTACTGTTTTAGCACTACTCTTTTCTGCCACAGTCTATGCGCAAAGTACTGAACCGAGAGACTTTCGCGGCATGGAATGGGATTCGCACTACTCTGCTATTCCAGGACTCGTAAAACAATTTTCCAGAGATGAAAAAATAGATGTGTTCAAACGATCAGGTGAAGATATGGCTATTGGTTCATGTCCTCTCGACACTTTAATTTACGAAACGTTTAGTGGTAGATTTTACAAGGTCAAAATGACTTTTTCTAAATGCGACCCGGCCAGTGTCTTCAATATGTTCAAGAATAAATATGGAGAATGCACCAAGATAGAAGATTCTCTTGATAATTTTATCTGCACCTGGGATTGGAAACGCGTCAAGCTGGAGTTTGCGATTGACTCTGCATCCGGTGCCACAGAGATTGTCTATGTCTACAAAATAACGGAACGCGAATATAACACTTACTTGAAAGAAAAAGCTGGTACAAAAAAAGATTCGTTTTGATCCGCCGATGCGAATGCTTGTTTTGCCATGGAACGCAGCAATTCTATACGGTTCCCAGATGAAATAGCCGCATCTCATCCAAAGCCAAAGTGGTAAAAATTTGTCATGTTACAGCTAAATTTTTCCGGTTAGTGGTAAATTCAAAAGTCTCACCCCGGAATTTTTAGCACCCAGTCGCAGAAACAGGGGGTAAAGTGGGAAAATGGTGAAATAACGTATCCTTTCTTCCACCTTGAACGACGACAGATCTATAAATAGTTTCATAAATTAAGCAGGATAACACAAATTCGGGAACTTTTACCCGCGCCAGCTGTCACCATCGAGCTTTTGGGATTAAAATTTAAAGCCCACCAGGTCCATTCCCGATTCAGATCCTTCTCCGGTAAACAATCCGTACTTGAACATCCTATGCCACCGAATTTTCGGGGTAATATCTGCCAACTCTTGCCATGAGACCGCATCGGTAACGCCGGTTTCGCATGAACACCGATTGACCGATCCCGGGCCAGTTGGTTAGCAAAAAGCAGGGCTACTCCTTGTCCTTGGGTAGTGAAATGGATTCTCCCATGCTCGGCGTCAATTACTCTTGGGCACTGACGACAACTATTTTTGTGCATCCACCTCGGCCTCAGCCATGTGATCTTCGGGTTTGAGGTCGGCCCCGCGTCCGTCATCATCGCCACGCGGCTGTGA
>JBFXII010000205.1:0-6030 GCA_050176095.1 Desulfomonilaceae bacterium | reverse complement strand
CATGTTGATGAGAAGTACTCCATATGATATGAGCCGTCAATAGTGAACACTCAAATACCTAAAAAGAATATTTGCGGGACAAGAAATTCGCGAAGAACTAATTTTCTAAGGCTAAATCTATCAACATCATTAAGTGAAACCTACCATTGATTGTAATAATTGGTTATGGGGCATATGAAAGTCGACAAAAATCACAACACATGCTAGACATTGTACCAACAAGAGTCGGTGAAATGAACTTACTCTATTCTTAAAATCACTTTTTTGGAGAAGAAAATGAAAAAAGTGGCTATTGTTGGTTGCGGCGCTTACATGGAAAGCGGATATGGGTGTCCCGGTGAGTGGAGATGTTTGAAGGCAGCCTCTTCAGGAGAAGGGAAATTCGACGAACCTTCTTCTGTTACAGCTTTTGTAACCTGTGAATGTCCGGGGAGAACAGTAATACCTAATCTGGGAATGGCCGCGAAGCTTTCCGAAATGAAACCGGAACTCATCTATTTTAGTTCCTGCATGGCTAACGCAAAACCGCCATGTCCATACTTCAAACCTGAAGAACTTGCTAACATGGTCGAAGAAAAAATAGGAGTTAAAGTAATTTTGGGAACACACGATTATCATTAAGAAACGTATTTTGTGAATGAAGAAAAACAGTCGTAACCAGTCCAGTGACCACTGGATGAGGGAGTAGTCTGAAAAACGAATCGATGTCGGGAAAAATAATGAGAGCTAGCAAGAATTGGCTTTTCATAGCTTCAATCGTGCTGTTGTCCTTGATTATCAATTATGTGGCCAATGCTGAAACGAGCCATTATGTGGGCCCTAAAAATGTCATACTTTTTATTGGCGATGGAATGGGGGCTAATCAAATCAAGGCGACGGAGCAATATTCAAAACAGGTTCTTAACAAAGATCTTGCTATGAGTTTGATTAAAATAACAGGAAATACTACTACGCATTCAGCTAGTTCACCTGTTACAGATTCCGCAGCTGCGGCAACGGCTCTCTATACTGGGCATAAAACAATAAACGGTCGTTTGAATGTTTTACCAGACGATAGTCAGGTAGAGGGAATTGGTAAGATTGCTAAAAAAGCAGGTCTGTCTGTCGGTATAATCAGCACTTCACGTATTACGGATGCAACACCGGCCGCAATATACGCTATTTCATCAAGTCGAGGCGAACATAATAAAATTGCTGAACATTTACCGAAAATGATGGCAGAAGTGGTTCTCGGAGTAGGTCGAAGGCATTTTATTCCGAGGGGCCATGTAGATAGCGATCGAAAAGACGAAACTGATTTAATAGCCATTATGAAAGAGAACGGATATGAATTTGTGGAAAATGCCCGATCGTTAGCTTCAGTAGACACAAAAAATGTAAAGCGACTTTTTGGACTGTTTGCTCCTTCGAACATGCCTTACGCAATAGATCGCAAAAACAATCAGAACCTTAAAGATTTACCAACTCTTGTGGACATGACGAACTCAGCGTTATCGATTCTCCAGAACAATCCCAGAGGATTCTTGCTGATGGTGGAAGGGGGACGTATTGATCATGCCTGTCATTCTCACGATATCAAAACAATGATAGAAGAAACTCTAGAGTTTGACGACGCGATCCATGTTGCTCTAAATTTTCAGAAAAAACACCCTGACACGTTGATCATAGTCACCGCGGATCATGAAACTGGTGGGCTCAAACAAGCTGGAATCGGATCATTAGATATCAATTCTCATGCTCTCGAGCCAATAAAGCACAGTCTGACTCATATTCAGTCCCAAATTAAAAAAAAGCCGCAAGAACAAAAAGCAATATTGAAATCAGCAGGAATTCAGCTAAGTTATGAAGAAGAGGAATTTCTAAGAACATATTTGGCTAAAAACGTAAAGGAAAACCCTGGAGCTGAAACTTCTTCAAAATATGATCCCGGCCACTTCGTTAAGGCATTGAGTCAAATTGTCAGTAAACGAGCTGGCATTGAATGGACCACGAATGGGCATACCGAGGCTTCTGTAATAACTAGGGCAATCGGTCCAGGAGCTGAACTCTTCTCAGGAGATTATGACAACACTGATATACCTGCCAAGATATCTAGATTATTAAAATTGGAACTTCCAAAACCTCCCGAGAAAGTTGACAAAAAAACTGAACTTGAAGGAGAACTCAAGAAAGCTGCTTAATCTAGCGGATCACAATCGAAATGGACACAGCTTCGTATGTTTAGTTTAGGGACAAAATCGCTACCGCATTTGTGAAAAAATATATTCTGTTTTTCAGAATATTAGATCCAGTATTAAATCCAGCCCTCAGAGATGTAATAATCCCTAGTCTTCTCAATGGCTAATTTCAGTGGTGTCTGACTTTGCCACCGAAGCGATTGGCTCGCCTTGGAGGTAGAACAAACCCAGGCGAGTTGTTTCATTTCAATAACCTTTTCTGACCTTATCAAAGCAGGTTTCTTGGAGATTTTTCCAATCCAATCACCAGCCCTACCTAGCACATGCATCAAACTCACCGGTACTGGAATGACGATCGATCTATGTCCCATGCTTCTTCCAACTAGTTTCGCAAATTCTTTCCAAACCACGGGTTCGGAGTTTGCCAGGAAAAAAACCTCTCCAGATGGAATCTCAATAGCGGTGGCAGATCTTAAAATTCCGTCCGCTAAATCTTCTACATATACTATGCTTACGGCGCGATCAGGTCCTGACACAACTGGAGTGATCCTAAATTTGGCCGATCTAAACACACCCAAGACATCGACATCTCTAGGACCAAATACAGTTGAAGGCCTGACTATAGTTACAGGAAAAACGTCCTTGAAATTTAGTATAGTTCTCTCTCCCTCTAACTTGGAACGACCGTAATCGGATATAGGCCTAGGCTCCTCATATTCAAAAACCGGTTCAGAGTTGGTTCTAGACGGTCCAGCAACGGCTTGTGAGCTTACAAGCACAAATCTTCGGAGATTTTTAGCAACACCAGTAGTAATCAATATTTTAACAAGCCATTCGGTACATTCGACATTAGCTTTATGATAATCGGTGTAGCTAAAAGCCCGAGTAGCACCGGCCACATGAATTACAAAGTCTAGGCCATCTAGGCCTCGTAACATAATTTCAAGATTGTCAAATGAGCACAACGAAACAGAAGTAGTTTTGAGGTTTCGAAGTGAATTAGGGTTCCGAACAGGACAGATCACCTCCCACCCCTCTGCAATTGCACGCTCCACCACATGACTACCAACAAATCCGGTCCCACCTGTAATCAAGCATTTCATCGAAAAACCCAACACTTTTTAAACATATTAAATAAACTCCTACTTTATGGAATCATAAACACTTCTCAATTTCCTATCAGAAACACCTAAAGCAAAAAGCGCGATAATATATTGATTTAGGAGAGTATTTCTGAAAATCCCACGATTTTTCCACCGACGGCATGAAGTTATAGCTTGAGCTGAAACTGTTTTTATTAATCCATGTCTTTTGGCCAACCTACAAAAAACAAAATCCTCCATGATCATGATTTCTGGAAATCCGCCGATACGATAAAAATTATCCCGTGTCACAAAAAGGGCTTGATCCCCGTATGGCATTTGAAAAAATCTTGATCGGAAATTAGCCAGCTTCCGAATCAATAGAAATTGCCAGCGCAGTTCATCCAGAGAAAATTCAAAGGCTCCTAAAATAACATTCGGTAACACAAGGGTCTTTCTTACGATTTGTATCCAGTCATAAGGAAGTAGAGTATCAGCATGAAGAAAAACTAAAATTTCACCCGAAGCCATTCTTGCGCCTAAATTCATCTGAGAAGCCCTACAGGGGGATGTAGTGAATACTTGAGCCTCCATTTTTTTGGCTACTTTCACAGTGTCATCTTTGCTACCACCGTCTACAACTATCAGTTCAAAATCTCGAGTGGATCCAAGCGCATTGATACAAACTTCCAAATTCGGTTCTTCATTCAACGTAGGTATGATAACGCTAACCAAAGAATTCATGAGCTTTCAGTACCTAGTAAGCTTAAAAAAGTTTCTTCAAATAAATTTAGATCCTCAGGTCTGTCAATATCATTGAGTTCTTCTAACAAACGAACTTTCAAGTTGTTAATCTTTGAGTTATTCAAGGTTTGTTCTAACACCAGTGGTGAGCCCCATTCAATGTCACGAAAAAGTTCTGGCCGCGGCTCATTAAGTCCAATTAAATAATAACCACCATCTACAGCAGGCCCCAAGACAAGATCATAGAAGTCTAAATATTGACAAGCATCAATAATGATGTCTCGTCCTAACTTGTGAATATCAGTTCCGATTAGAATCGAACGACTGTCAGGATCACTGGAAAAAGAAACATCGAACGCTCTAGCCATCTTATGTCCTAGTTCTGTTCCCGACTGTTGTTCAAAAATCCACATGGAACCAAGCCAATTTTCAATTTCAAAACGTGTACATCCATGAAAAAAGATGCGCGCATTAACTGCCCCTGAAGTTATCAGTGGAGCCATTTCCTTCAGCGTCAATTCTGTCATAGCCTTTTGAAGCAGCGCTGCCTTTTTTGCTCCCAACGCAGGAATTAAGCGCGTCTTGGATGATCCAATGCGAGGATATCTAGTAAATATTATAAGCTGGTTGCTTCGCTTGTTTTTCATCATAATATGAAATCAGTTAACAAAGTCACAGCGTTGTACACAGGCTTGAAAACTATCTTGGACGCAATTGATGCTAAACCATACTACCTTAATTCACGTGATTTCTGACATTTGCTCTTGACGCAGACCAACACCTTGATTAATATAGTTCGATTATATTGACATTGAACCCTCTGGAGGTCGATTCATATATGGCAGTTAAGATAAGACTTGCACGACACGGATCCAAGAAAAAACCATTCTATCGAGTTGTAGCGGCTGATTCACTGTTCCCTCGTGACGGACGATTCCTTGAGAAATTGGGCACTTACGATCCAAGAGACAAAGTAAACGGATTGAAAATCAACGTTAATGGAATCATGTCCTGGATGGAACGTGGAGCTGAGCTGTCAGACACCGTTCGCAAATTGGTTAGAATGTCGTCGAGCAACGCAAATTCGTGATTAGCCTAACGGCAAATCGCAAAACCCTCGAGGCGTTGATGAAAGAGCTTACGGAATACCTGGCCAAAGCTTTGGTTGACAATCCAGAAGAAGTTAGCGTTAAAGAAACCCTGACTGAGAATGCCACTATTCTCGAATTGAAAGTAGCACAATCGGATTTGGGAAAGGTTATCGGCAAACACGGTCGTACGGCTAAAGCAATAAGATCCATTCTCAACGCAGCTTCTACAAAGAGGAAAACCAGGGTTGCATTAGAAATTCTCGAATGAGCCCTTCCTTTAGCCGATTTCCAATTCTGATGTCAGAAGATGAACTGGTAGTAATAGGAAGAGTTCAAAAGCCCTTTGGTATAAGGGGCGAGGTTAAGATACAGGCATATACCCAAACATTCGATGCTTTTGAAAACTCCGAATGGTTGGAAATTAAGCATAAAAGATTTGTCATAAAACAGATCCGATTTCACAAAGGATCTGTTTTAGTCTTGTTTGAAGGAATTAAAACGCCAGAAACAGCAGCCATATTATCAGGGCAGCTAGTTCATACGCTAGAATCTAATCTTCCTCCTAAGGACGAAGATGAATATTACTATCATGAACTGATTGGCATGGAAGTTTTTACCAAAGGCGACCAGTTTCTTGGAAAGATAACTGACATAATGGTGACTGGCGCAAACGACGTATTGATAATCTTTGGTGAGAAAGGTGAGATACTACTTCCATTCATTGACGAAGTGGCGCTTGAGATCGACCTGAAAGCCAAAAGGATGTTAGTTGATCCTTTGGAGGGTCTTATCCCTGATGCTTGAGGTTAGGGTTATAACCATATTTCCAAGGATTTTTGATTCTTTTATGGAATTCGGGAATCCGGCCAGGGCTGTGGATGCTGGATTGTTAAACTTTGAGACGATTGACCTGAGGGATTTTACTGAGGATCGACA
>JBFXII010000204.1:0-6067 GCA_050176095.1 Desulfomonilaceae bacterium | reverse complement strand
CTGAGAAATTTGTCTTTCAGTTTGTCATCGCCAAGCAACAGATACATGGTGACGTCGGTTTCCACATCTTTTATGTCGATGCTCATCTTGGAAGCTGTTATGACAAGCGCTCGAAAGTATTCGTCTCTGGTATCGAGTAACTTGACGATTTTTTCTGTGCCGTAGATTCCGGCCACTCCAATAATGATAACAAGTATAACCGTCAGAATATACCCGATCACCAGCTTCTGCTTAATTTTCAATATGTTCTGCTTTCTGGGATTTGTATTCCATCAATCCATTCTGATGAGATTTAAAGATGAATAGACCCTATCATTGTATCATGCCGTTACATATTTGTTAACTCGTCCAATGAGAAGGCGCAACAATTTGGGCGTGTTCCCTGAAAGGCTGACCAATGACAAACTTTATCGGCTGGTCGGATCCGGGAAAACTTGACCAGCTCTGGAGAATTTCATTCAGGCTTTGCGCTGGGATGCTCCAATCGATTGGCGGCGCCAGATGTTTCAAACGTGTTTCTGGAAGAGAGCGTAAATCTGATTCCCTGATAAATGGTTCTGACGCAGAGTCTTCAGATCTCTTGAACAATGCTCTGAGATGAGCCCAAAACATTGTTGCGGCGCTATGAGCTGAGTGTCCCGGAACCTGGTAATCCGAAACCGGAACGAATTCCCACAGTCTATCATTTGGATCCTTAGAGGACCCCGCGGGTGAAGAAGACAATTCTCGTTCGGAACCCTGTTGCTTTTGCTGATTCACTCAATCCCTCAAGACAGTCGTTTTGCTATTGTGAAGAGAGATCTAATATGCCTGATCAACGGACCTGTAACCTCTAGCCCAGCACAGAGTGTTTACAAGCTCCATCTGTTCCGTAGTATTACATTTAATGCTGAGCAGAAGCAAATTAACCACAAGGATAGAGAGAGTCCTGGCGCGAGATATGGCCACATTTAGCCGGTTTTTACTATATAGAAATTCTATCCGGCGTGGTAGATATTCTCCACTGGAGGTGGTCATGGATATGATAACGACCTCCGACTCCTGTCCCTGAAACTTATCTACCGTCCCGACTCTGGCTCCCGCAGGTAAAATCCTCTTCAGAAGATTAACCTGCATGTTGTACGGCGCGACAACCATAATATTATCAAGAGTTAATGGGCGCTCCTTCCCATCGCGATCCCTGTAACGCTGCCCGAGTAGGCTGTCAATTATTTCACTTATCAGTTTCGCTTCTTCCTCACTCTTTTGTGAACAACCGTCGTGACAAATTGGAACGAAACTTAAACCTGACGGTTTCAGGCAGGGATGAGCAAATGCATTGAGAACAATCATCTGGTTCTGGTTTTGTGGATGTGATTTCAATTTAGAATCATACACCGCCTCAGATATGAATCCACAGACCTCCCCGTGCATTCTCCAGGTCGTGTCCAGGAATATGCCCTTTTCAGGAGATATGGTCGCTCCGCCATCCAGCAAATATTCCAATGTGGATTCTCCTGATCTTCCGGGATGAGCGCCCTGAATCGGCTGGCCAAGCTGCATCTGATCGCCCAATAAAACTATGTTCCTTGCTGACACCCCCATGGATACAAGATTTGCCAGTGAGACCTGACCGGCTTCATCAACGAACAGAAAATCCAGATAGCGTTCCATCCGCGAGAAAAGCCACGCTGTTCCTGCCACCAGATCGGCTTGGGAATCGAGTATGTCCCGGTTACTAAAAACATCAGAAATAAATCGGCCATTGAAATGACTGTTTGAATCCTCAGTGGATTTCTTGAGGCCCCGGAACCCGATTCCCATCTCGACAGCCCGTTTCTCCACATGCCTGAGAAGATTATTAATGGCCTTATGGCTGTTGGATGAAACCCCGACACGAAACTTCCGGCGTAGTAATTCAGCGATGACATGCGATCCCGTATACGTCTTTCCTGTCCCTGGAGGACCTTGGATGAAGATGTAACTGTCCCTGAGATTAACTACGGATTGAATTATCCCGTTGATGTCCGAATTGTCCGGATCAACAATGCAACTCCCACTCTTGTGACCTTTAATGATAGGGACATATCTCTTCAATATTGCCTCTATCGCTGGATACAACTTTGAATCTGCTATGACGGAATCGGCAAACCGAAGGATGGCAGCGGTCAATGGATCAGTATTTATGGGAAGTCCAACGGCTATTGAGAGCTTTTCTGGGGGAGTCTCGCTTCTGCTGAGTTTCAACCCAATCAGCCGCTCATCCTCATCAACATCCAGAATGAGGACGTTCTCCTTCAATGTGGCTATGTGGACTGCTCGATCGCCTGCCTGTAGCTTGAACTCCTGCTCGGGATATTCATATACCCAGCCGTCGTATAGCGGGGCGGCCAACATGGCCTTTTGAGTAGTTCTATCAAGCCCGGCTATACACTCAGGATCATCTATCAATTGCTCGTCCGTCATAGTCTGCCTATTGAACGCCGCCCACCAGGAAGGCTTCTTCTCCCTGCGATGAAAATCAAGTAAGTAGAATACCAGCTCACGGAATTCTCTTGCTTCCTCACTTAGAGATAGATCGCCCAGCAACCTCTTGCGGTATACTTCAAGCTCCTTCTCCAGCTTGACGGTCTTGTCGGATTTGGGCTTTGCCTTCTTGTCGGAAGTGTCTTTGGTTCCCAATTTCCATTCAATGTGAGCAGGTCTGAGCGTTAATAGCCACTGCCTGAGTTGATAAGTGGAACGGCAATCGACCATGTTGTATTCTTCAATATGGTCAAGTAGTTTCTGGTCATTATTCTCAAGCCATCTCTCGTAAAATATTATGCTGGAAAGAGCGTCTTTCACCTCTTCAGAACGCTTTTGAGAGTAAAATACCTCGAGGTTCTTGATGGAATATGAGGGTTCTGAAACACGGATTGACTCTCTTACTACCTTGTAGAGATCCACGAGTTTCTGATTCCTGAGAAGGTCATCGACTTGAGATTCTCTGACTCCATGAGTGGACATCAGTCTTTTCAGTGCTGATTCTTCGTAACTTGCGTAGTGGTATATGTGTGCGTCGGGAAATTTGTTAAGCCTTACGTCGACGAAATCCATAAAGCTCTCGAAGGCCTGTCTCTCCTGGTCACGGTTGTGGGCCCAAAAAGCTTTGAATGTGGGTTCACCGTTTTCGAAATAATAAACCCCGAAAAGATATTCGAGGCCTCCCAAAATGAGCGGATCTCCTTCCATATCAAAGAACAGATCTCCTTCATCCGGCATGGGCAAACGGTAGAATCCGCGAACCCTATCAGGGTCAAGCGGGCGCAGCTCCCAGATGTTGACGCCGGTTCTTCTCTTTCCTAATTGGAGCCTGGCCTGCGAAATTATTTGACTCAGCGCTTCAGGTGATATCCTTTTTATCTCTCTCGATTCATCGAGGTTCGCTAATTGTTCTAGAGTATGTATTCCGACGGCCCTTAAGTTGTTGATCTGTATCTTGCTTATCCCGGCAACCTGATTCAGATGATCGTCATCGAGCCATCTCTGTTCACATAGTCCTCGCCATCTGCACATAGGGCAATGAGCGTTCTTTTCAGGATAGGTCGGTTCATTCTTGGACACATTTTCCTGAAAACGGAACAAAAGGGTTCTGAAATACTGTCGAAACTGATCAAACCTGAAATTAACTTCAGACTGATCACCCAGAACTATGCTCATCATCTTCGGCTGCAGGCCTTGAATAACCGTGAGGAGATCGGAGTAGAAGCATAACTGGACAACGAAATGAGCCTTGGGGCTCCGAGCTAATTTTGTATCTATTACCTCGTAGCTGAAATTCCCTAATCTTGAAGGAGTTGGGACTTTTCTTAAGAAATCCGGATGACCGAACAAGGCGCCTATTTGGAACGTAGACTGAAAAATAATTTCGGCTCCGGCCTTCATAGCCTCCATAGTGGCCTCGGACTGCTCATAGACGCTTCCCTCCACCTGTGAAAGGTCCACAACAGTCAGCCCTTTGCTCCTGAGTTTCTCCAGGTAAGTATCTTCATGAATCGATCCCCTGCGCTGAAGGAGAAGCAAATCTTCTCCATCAGGAGTCTCGGGAAGCGGACTTTCCATGTTGAGTCGATCAAGGGTGGAAATGTGCTCACACTCAAGGAAGTTCACGATATCCGAAGCGGAGTAAATAATCTTATCATTAGCTTTGAACATAAAGGTCTACCTCAAAAGCGGCGTCAAAAGGCGTGAGGCGTTAGATGGGACGCACGGACCATTTTCATGAACATAATAACTAGTCGGTCTATTCAAAAAAATCACCATCGAAAAAATCTTCGTCATGATGTTCGTAGTATACATCTTCACAACCATTGCCATATCCATCATCATAGCCGTCCCTGTAATCTTCATCCCGTTGCTGCTCGTTATCTTTATTGGATCCTAAACCATAGGATCCGATTCCCAATATCAGGAAGAACAACGTAACTGCCCAGAATGCGCTCATTTCAGCCCCCATCTCATGTTTGAGGAAAAGCCGATAAGTTAATATCGGACATGAAGGTAAACTGTGCTTGGCGGTAAAACTGCTTGTACAAGCTCATTCGCTGCGCTATTTTTCATTGTATTACCCAAGTGTGACAACACAGGACATTCCAATCGAACATTTTTTCATGTTTTAAAATATTTTTCGTTTGGGATGATGCGACGATGTTATAAATGTAAGCCGCTTGGCATAAACATACAGTCAAAACAGGACCATAAGCGCATGACTTGCTGTTGGACTGTTAAATAGGTTCAAATTGATGACCAACGCGCTTACTCACGAGGATGTTTGAAGATGTCTGTCGAGCAGTCCGCGGTTTATTGTTGATGTTAATACCGCTCAATGCAATAGCAATGATCCAGAGCTAGGGTCAATCGGTATAGAGAATAAGATTTTGCTGCAGGTCGCAAAGGGTATGTAGAAATATTCGGCTGGAGAAATATCATCCTGTTCGGAAAGATTACAACGACTATTTTAGAAGCCGAAAAAAAAGGCTACGTTATTGAACGTAACCTTTTGATATTCTTGGCACGCCCAAGAGGATTCGAACCTCTGACCTACGGATTAGAAGTCATAGGCGCATTTTTATTAGCTTGTAGTTTCCGTATGTTATGGTTGTATTTTCGTTTTGGTACACTTTTGGTACCAGTCTCATGTACCGGCCCACTCATCTCTGAAATATCAAATTGGATTCAAAACACCGACGCCGTCCTTTAGCCCGCTTTTTCGACTCGGCCTTCTTGATCCTTGTTTAGCTTTTCCACAGCGTTTCTCCTAGCACCATCGATAACATGCAGGTATTTCCCCGAAACGCTAAGATCCGAGTGTCCCATAAGATCCCTCACCACCCCAAGTGAACCGGCAACCGTAGCTATTTTCGTCGCAAAGTGATGTCTCAAATCGTGAAATCTAAACGGCCTATCAATACCAGCCGCCTTTTTTGCCCTCGCAAAGGTTCGCCTTGGAATTACTACATAAGGAGCCATCGTTTCTGCATTCCTAAATATATATTCAGAATCCCTTGGTCGCGACATTAAAACACTTCTTACAGCACCGTTTAAAGGTACTACAAGTCGGCGTGCTCCTTTTTGCATGACTGTAACTACCGCTCTCTCCAGGTCTACCTGATCCCATCTAAGATCCGCTATGTTTCGCGCTCTTAATCCTGTATTGATGGCGACTACGACCATGCCGTAAAGCTCCGGATTTACACTTTGCTTGCAGGCTTCCAGCAATCGCATTTCCTCATCGGCGCTGAGCCATCGAACCAACGTATTATCTGGCCGAAACATCTTAACTTGTTTAAACGGCCCATGATCTCCAAATCTGAATTTCCAGGCAGCCTTATACATGGCAAAGTGTCTGTCGACGGTGCTTTTCGCCAAACCAGCGCTCACAAGATGGCGTTGAAATCTCTTTAAACTAAGGCTGTCTACCTGATCACAATAAACATTGCCCATATACTCGACAAATTTATTGTAAAACGTGCTCGCGTAATAACTATATTTCTTCCCAACTGATTTAAGTTGCACGATATATTCATCGAATATGACTTTAACCCTA
>JBFXII010000203.1:0-6072 GCA_050176095.1 Desulfomonilaceae bacterium | reverse complement strand
GAAAATGCTCAGCCCAATCAAAAAGTAACAAAAAACACCATTTAGGTTAAGATTCTTCATTCCCCTAAGCTGATTAAAAAAGATGCAAATAAGCTACACAAGCCGGCGAATTCCCGGAAGCGCCGACTTTTGACCGTGAGATTGACAACACTATTAACATATAAGGCGTCATAAACGATATGACTTGTTAGGACAAGAATTGACGCCCCTGTAAATCAAACTTCATCCAGCACATCTCCATCGGCTGCAACCAATTTTATTGAAATAGCGGATTTTCCGTTGATCGCATGGGTAGAACAGCTCAGGCATGGATCAAAAGCCCTGATGATTCCTTCTATCCTGTTCTTGGCCGATTCACTAATCTCATTGCCATTGATGAATCTCTTGGCCACCTGAAGGACTCCCCTGTTCATGGCCAAATTGTTGTTGCCTGTGGCCACAATCATATTTGCCCAGGTTATCAGACCTTCCTTATCAACCTTGTAATGATGGATTAGTGTGCCTCGAGGAGCTTCAACTACTCCTATCCCATCAAAATGGTTCGGTTGCGCGAACGCCCTTATGTGATCACTAGTTATGACCGGATCATTTAGAAGCGTTTCCATGAGCTCTATGGAATACAGTATTTCCACTAGTCTGGCGTAGTGATTATAGAAAGAACTTAGTATGGGGCCTCTTTCCAAGGCTTTGAATTCAGCCCATTCCTGATCGGCCCTGGGTGTTCCGCATCCGTTGCAGACATTCAGCCTTGCTGCAGGCCCGGCCCTGTAAATTCCATCCGGATAACCTAAAGGCAAATAATAGGGCGATTTCAAATATGACCACGATTCAACAGATTCACCTATGTAATCATAGTATCTGAACGGTTCTATGTTATCCTGAACTATTGCCCCTTTGGAGTCTATAAATCTCAGAGATCCTTCGAGATGTTCCAGATTCCCATGCTGATCCACTAAACCCATAAACATGGTGGGAAAATTTGAAAATGTCCTGATTTCCTCCCTATGCTTTTCTATGGAAGCTTTGAACCAGCTCAATGTTCTTTCAATGATTTCATAGGCTTGAGGAACTATTTCCAGGAGCTTTTGCCGACTTTCTTCCGTTAACGGCTGATTAACGCCACCAGGAACCACCCAAGCCGGGTGAATTCGTTTACCCGCAAAGGCCTGTATGATTTCCTGGCCTATCTTTCTCAGGCGCACTCCGTCCGTAGCGATGGAAGGGTGAGATTCAATTAATCCAAAAATATTTCTTTTGGCGGGGTCTGCATCAAAGCCCAGCAAAAGATCGGGGGCAGAGAGGTGGAAAAAGCTCAGGGCGTGAGACTGGATAAATTCTCCGCAGTTGAGAAGCCGTCTCAGCTTGAGCGCCAATTGTGGAATTCTCACTCCGAGAATGGCGTCACAGGCTTTGGCTGAAGCAATGGAATGGCTTATCGGACATATTCCACATATACGTTCGACCAGGGAAGGCATTTCATAAAACGGTCTTCCTTCGCAGAGTTTTTCAAAACCTCTATACTGAGTCACGTGAAACTTGGCGTCTTCGACGTTTCCACCACTATCGAGCGTAATGGTAATTTTTCCGTGACCTTCTACTCTTGTAACCGGCTTTATAGTAATTGTTTTAGACATGAGATTAGGTCTCCTGCTCAATTATGCGCCAAATCTTGTTTTTCCTGCCAGATTCGGATGTTCCCCGGCTAACAGTTGACTTAGTGCGCTGTAAATTGCCTCAGCCGGTGGCGGGCATCCTTGCAGGAACACATCCACCTGCACAAATTCATGGACCGGTCTCGCCACACTTTGGAGCCTTGGTATATTTTGATAGGGAATTTGTTTGTTGTTGGTGGCGTTTTCAATATAAGCTCGCGCCAATACGTCCTTACTGTCGAAACGATTTCGCATTGCAGGAACATTAGCAGAAACAGCACAGTCCCCAAAGCTGATCAACAGCTTGGTTTTTTTTCTTATGTTGAGAATTTCTTCAACATCTGCGTCAGAACTAATTGCGCCTTCAACTAATGTCACATCGACATCATCAGGAAACTCTTTTACATCAACCAGGGGGCTATAAACGACGTCGATGAGTGAGGCCAATTCAATGATCTTCTCATCGATATCGAGTAGAGACATGTGGCACCCGGAACAGCCGTCCAGCCAGGTGGTTGCTAACCTAATTTTGCTCATTGGCGTTCCTCCCTTCGCATCATCTGCAGATAAGGTAGGAATTGCCTTTTCTTCGTCATTTCGGCCACTGATTTGCCTTTTTCTGTCAATGCGGCTGTAGGGCATACCTGGACACACTTACCACAACCCGTGCAGGTTTCAGAGGTTCCCCAGGGTTGGTTTAAGTCGGTTATGATCTTAGATAGGATTCCCCTACTCATCACATCCCATGTGTGCGCTCCCTCTATCTCGTCGCAAACTCTGACACATCTCAGACATAATACGCATCGGTTGTGGTCAATTGAGAATCTTTCGTGAGATGCGTCTATGCTGTGTTTTGGATAGAGGTAATCGTAATGAACATGAGTGACACCCAAGTCCACTGTAAGTTGTTGCAGGTCACAGTGACCGTTGGACACACACACCGAACAGACATGGTTTCGCTCGGTGAGTATGAGTTCCAGTATTTTTTTTCTATAATCCTGAACACGTTGTGAATCGGTGATTACTTCCATGTCCTGTCGGGGTAGCGTGACACATGCCGGGGCAAGTTTGGGCGAATTCTTTATTTCGACAAGGCATAGACGACACGCTCCGCGTTCGGAAAGCCCTTCGAGATGGCAGAGTGTAGGAATAAAAATCCCGTTCTGACGAGCCACTGTGAGAATAGTTTCATCTTCACGAGCGGTCACATCTTTATCATCAATTTTGAAAGTCACCACTTTTACAGGATGGACATCTCTTTCCAGTGCGCTTTGTAGAAAGGCAGGCGGTCTCATTTTTGCTCCTCCGCATGGTTGTTCATCCTGCAGGCGCAGGAGGGGCAAGTATGCTGTTCAACATGAGCTTTGTATTCGTCCATAAAATATTTCATGGTGCTGAGGACAGGGTTGGGAGCAGTCTGTCCCAAACCGCAAAGGCTAGTGTTTTTTACCAGATCACTCAACTCCGTTAGCAAATCTAAATCTGACGGTTTACCGGCTCCCTCCGTAATTCTTTTGAGAATGTTGTAGATCTGAGCTGTTCCTATTCTGCAAGGGGCGCATTTACCGCACGATTCCGTCATGCAGAATTCCACAAAGAATCTGGCCACATCCACCATGCAGGAAGACTCGTCCATTATTATCAGGCCACCGGAGCCCATTATTGAGCCCGCCTCAGCTAGTGACTCGTAATCCATGCTCATGTCCAGGAACTTATCGGGCAGACATCCTCCTGAAGGACCACCGGATTGAACGGCTTTGAATCTGCGCTCGTCCTGAATACCGCCTCCAATTTCGTATACTATCTCCCTAAGACTTGTTCCCATGGGGACTTCAATCAGTCCGGTATTTTTCACGTGACCGGCCAGAGCGAAAACCTTGGTGCCTTTACTCTTGCCAACACCAATTGAGGAAAACCATTCTCCACCTTTTCGGATTATGGGAGCTATATTTGCATATGTCTCGACATTGTTGATTAAAGTGGGGTAACCCCAAAGGCCGTGCTCGGCGGGGTAAGGCGGACGTGGTCGAGGCGCTCCTCGACGGCCTTCAATGCTGGCGAGAAGCGCAGTTTCCTCCCCGCAAACAAATGCTCCTGCGCCCAAACGGACCTTTACGTCAAAGCTGAAAGTGGTGTTGAAAATATTGTGACCAAGAACTCCCAGGCGTTCAGCTCTAGCGATCGCTGTCCTGATTCGTTTAACGGCCAGAGGATATTCGGCTCGAACATATATGAACCCGTAGCTTGCTCCAACGGCGACAGCGGCGATCGCCATTCCTTCCAAAACCCGATGAGGATCACTCTCCAGAACACTTCTGTCCATAAAGGCGCCAGGATCTCCTTCATCGGCGTTGCACACCACAAATTTAACAGGTCCGGAGGCCTTTGAAACCGTAGTCCATTTCAGGCCCGTTGGGAAACCGGCTCCACCACGCCCCCTCAGACCGCTCTTAACGACCTCGTTGATAACCTCGTTCGGAGACATCAGACGTAAGGCGGTGTAAAGAGCCTCATAGCCCCTTTCTGAGATGTAATCTTCAATGCTTTCAGGGTCTATCTTTCCACAATTTTCAAGCACGATTCGTTGACGCTTCTTGAAAAAAGGTTGATCCAACGAGCACTCCAACCTTTTGATCGGAGATCCTCCCAGAGCCTCAACTATGTCTGATGCGTCAGAAACTTCCACGCCTTTGTATAGAATTCCGTCCGAATCGATTGCGACCAACGGGCCGGATGAACATAAGCCCAGACATCCCACACCTTTTACCTGACACCAGCTTTCCAGGCCTCTCCGGCTCACTTCCTTTTCCAGAGACTCTTTTACCAGACCGCTCTGACATGAAAGACAACCCGCAGCGACACACACGTTAATGCGGTGCTTGAAACCTTCCTGCTTTTCCTTTTCAATCCTGCCAATGTCTTGAAGCTCCTCAATCGTCATCATGGTGCCACCTCCCTATTTGAGCCAACACTGAAGATGGTGTCATCTTTCCTTTTACTTCCCCATCAAAAACAACCGCAGGCGCCAACCCACAAGATCCCATACATCTGGCAGTAAGCAGCGAGACACGGTTGTCTTCCGTGGTCTGCCCCTCTGATATAGCAAGTTCAGCCTTTACCTGTTTCAAGATGTTTGAAGATCCAGCTATGTAGCATGCGGTTCCTGTACAGACTACACAAGTATGATCTCCGGGCGGTTTAAGGCTAAAGAAATGATAGAAAGTGGCAACGCCGTAGACACGACTTAGTGGTAAATGGAGGGATTCGGCCACATATTTCAGAGCGTCGAGATCGAGGTAACCAAAAGATTCTTGCACTACATGAAGTGTTTCAATAAGCGCGTCTGGCCTACCACCATGTAAACGCATGGTGCGATTGACCAGGCGCCACCTCCTGTCCTCTGATTTTTTGAGATGATCAGCTATTGTTTCGGGCATGAACTTACCCCTTGATGAAGGATCAGCAAAAAACATGTTGAAGGGACACAAACAGTAATTAGCGACAAAAATTATTAGTGACGTTATTTCGCGATGGCGCAGCGTAACCCTTTTTAAACAACCATCGGGTTAGTCGGCTGATATAACCGCCAACAACTTCTATTCCCAGTATTGTAGCCTATCCTACAGAGAATCAAACTTTTTTTTGAACAGATTTATTGAAAGAGATGGCGATTGTTTCACATGTGTCAGTAAATTACGGACCAGAACAAAAAAACCGGTCCGAGTTTTCTGTAACAACTAGCCTCGGACCGGGCTTTTTCTATAATTCAAGTATCGGATTTTGCTTTACTAATGAAATCCGCGTCCACAATGAGGTGAATCTGCAAATTCCGGAGAAGCGCATATTACTGATCTCACACGATCTTCATGAGCAGCTACCCACCTGCCAAAATCGTCTTCTTCCGGCCAAACTTCTATATTGGGTCTTGCATCGGCTCCCTCTACACGATCGCCGAATCCACTCTTGATTCCATCAACGAATTCATCTCTTATAGCCATGTTATATACCTCCGTTCTCACGGTAAATATCTTATTCGTATAAGGTAGATGCAGCTCACATCAAGATGATTCAAAAAATCTGAAAATAGTACGAAATTTTTTCCGTGTGATGAAATAAAAGTCTTTTTGATTCACTCATTAACAATGAAACGTATAATGTTGTCTATTGAACGGCCCCTTTTGATGTAAGAAAGTCTTTTATCTCGTTTAAACCATTTTGAGCAGAATAGCTGAGCGCTGTTTCATCATTCTTGTCTTTTGCGTTCACATCTGCGCCTTTTGCCACCAACAATTTTACTATGTCAAAATGCCCTAATTTCGAGGCTTCCAGTAGTGGTGTTGATCCATCTATATCGGCCAGATTAGGATTGGCGTTCTTTTCCAGGAGCATGGCAACGATCTGAGTCATCCCACGTTTGGAA